>QIJG01000224.1 GCA_003232715.1 Nitrospirota bacterium | reverse complement strand
ACTATAAGCTTACTTCCAGCTCACAACATCCTTATCCTCTCCTTCGCCGCCCTCGGCATTGTCTGCTCCAAGGGAATAGAGGTCGTAGTCACCGTGGGTTCCGGGTGAGCGGTACTGGTAGGGGTTACCCCAGGGGTCAAGGGGAACCTCCTTGGGCAGGTAAGGTCCCTTCCAGTATTTAAGACCTGATGGCTGTGCCCTTAAAGCCTGAAGGCCTTCCGAGGTAGTGGGGTACCTGCCTGTATCGAGGCGGAAGGAATCGAGGGCTGTTCCGAAGAGTTCTATCTGTGCCTTTGCCGTCTTCTGTTTTGCCTCGCCTATCCTTCCGAACATTTTTGGGGCAACAAGGGCTGCCAGAAGGCCCAGTATAATAATTACCACCATAAGCTCAATCAGTGTAAACCCCTGTTTATCCCTCAAAACCCTCATTTCTGTCAACCTCCTCTGTTTTTATTATTAACCATGAATTTTGCTAATTTCTTAGTGCAATTCTCAGTTCATAAAAATTCAACACTAAAACGGCAGATCATTAAGGCTGAATATCGCCAGGAGCACGGATATAACTATAAAGCCCACCACAAGGCCCATGGAGAGTATAAGCGCGGGTTCAAGGAGTGAGAGCAGCTTTTTTATAGTGCTCCTCACTTCCGCGTCAAACCTGTCCGCTATCCTGACCAGCATCTCGTCAAGCTTTCCGGTCTCCTCACCCACTGTTATCATATGGATGGCAAAAGGCGGAAATACGGCATTACCCCTCAGCAGTCCCCCGATGGTCCTGCCCTTTCTTACACCCTCCTTAACCGTGCCTGTCAACTCCGCCATGCTCCCACTCTGCTGGGTCCCTTCCACTATATTCAAGGCATTGAGTATCGGCACCCCGCTCATAAGGAGTGCCCCCAGGGTCCTGGCAAAACGTGCGACAGAGAGTTCCCTGTAGAGCCTGCCAAGGACGGGGAGCCTGAACCTCAGTCTGTCCCAGTAACGTCTTCCGGCCTCGGTCCTCAGGTAATAACGCAACAACAGAAACCCCCCTGATATAAAGGCTGCAAAGAGCCACCAGTAGTCCCTGAGCGCAGAACTTACAGAGAGCAGTACCAATGTCGGCAGGGGAAGCGCCTGTCCCATGTCGGCGAATATACTGCTGAAGCGGGGAACGACAAAGACAAGGAGCACGACAACCGCTACCCCGCCCACTATACCCAGAAGGGAGGGATAGATAAGGGCTGAACGCACATCGTCCTTCAGCTTCTGTGATTCTTCAAGGTAAGCGGCCAGCCTCTTGAGGGTATCTTCAAGGAACCCTCCTGCCTCTCCTGCCCTTACCATATTAATGTATAACGGCGAAAAGACTTCAGGGAACCTCGAAAGCGCGTCTGAGAGAGACTTGCCGCCGCGGATACCTGCAGAGAGTTCATCAATAATATTTCGGAGTTTTTCCTTCTCTGTCAGCTCGGAGAGAATAGAGAGGCTCCTGTCAAGGGGAAACCCTGCATCAAGGAGCACACTCAGTTGATAGGAAAGACTCATTATGTCCTTCTCACCCACCCTGCCTTTGAGGATTGAATGAAAGAACGTCCCAACTCCCCCGTCCTCAGCAGCACTGCCGACCTTAACAGGATAATAATCCATCTCGTGAAGACGGTCGACAACAAGATGTTCACTTGCCGCCTCCATACTGCCTGTCACAACAGTCCCATCCCTTGTTATCGCCTCATAGTTGTACGTCTTCACCGATCTCCCCCTGGGTTACCCTTAAAACCTCCTCTATAGTGGTAACCCCTGCCCTCACCTTCTGCCAGCCGCATGCCCTTAAGGGCATCATACCGCGGGCCATTGCCGACTGCCTGATAGAGTCTGCGCTTGTCTTGTCAAGGATCATCCGGCTTATCTTGTCATCAGCCATCATTAACTCAAATATCCCTGTCCTTCCCATATAACCTGTATGTCTGCACTCCTCACAGCCCTCCCCGTGAAATACGGTAAAGTCGACATTACCTGCACCCATCTTCTGCAGCAGCTCCGGTTCCGGAGAAACAGGGTGTTTACAATTCGGGCAGATTACCCTCACCAGCCGCTGGGCCAACACACCTGAAAGGGCCGAGGATACCAGAAAGCTCTCAACCCCCATATCCAGAAGCCTCGTCACAGCGCCGGGCGCATCATTTGTATGCAGGGTACTGAAGACGAGATGTCCTGTAAGGGCTGAATGGATGGCGATCTCGGCGGTCTCCTTGTCCCTGATCTCCCCTACCATTATGACATCCGGGTCCTGACGGACAATGTGCCTCAGACCGTTGGCAAAGGTAAGCCCGATCTTTGGTTTTACCTGTAACTGGTTAATGCCCTCAATCTCGTATTCCACAGGGTCTTCTATCGTGATAATCTTGCGGTCTGAAGAGTTTATGCGGCTGAGGGAGGCATAGAGGGTGGTGGTCTTGCCGCTGCCCGTAGGGCCTGTGACCAGGATCATTCCATAAGGTATTGCAATCAGCCTCTTATATTGCTCAATGGTATTTTCATTAAAGCCGATATCTTCAAGGCTGATCAGGGTGCTTCCCCTGTCCAGTATCCTCATCACAACACTCTCACCATAAAGGGTCGGCAGCGTTGAAACCCTGAGGTCGGTCTCCCTGCCCGAGACCCTGAGCTTTATCCTCCCGTCCTGGGGCAGTCTCCGCTCTGCAATATTCAGTTTTGACATTATCTTGATTCTCGAGATAACCGCAGGCTGAAGCCTCTTTGGAAGGGACTCGGCATCTACAAGGACTCCGTCAACCCTGTACCTGACCCTGACCTTGTTCTCAAAGGCCTCTATGTGTATATCGCTTGCCCGGTCTTCAATAGCCCTTGTAATAATCATGTTTACAAGCTTTACAACCGGGGCCTCAAGGGCCATATCCCTCAGGTGATGGACATCCTCATCCCCCCCGGCATCCATGGCCCCTATTCCCTCATCTCTCATGCCTTCCATTATGGACGTCATCTGGGTACTGCTGCCGAAATATTGTTCAACGGCCTCTGCAATGTCCTTGTCACTGCTGAGAAAGACCTTGATATCTCCTCCAAAAAAGAGGCGGAGCGACTCCCGGGCGTACGAGTCGAGGGGATCGGCCATTGCAACCTTCAAAATACCGTTGTCCCTGCCTAAAGGAACCACCCTGTACTGCTTCATGAACTTTACCGTTGGATGTGAATCACCGGATATCCCCCGCGGAAACTCCGGAAACCGCAGATACTTCAGCCCAAGCTGTGAACCGAGGGCACTGAGCATATCCTCTGCGGATACAAAGCCAAGGCCGACAAGGGTCTCTCCGATACGGCGGGAGGTGTTTTGTTGCTCTTTAAGTGCTATCTCGATCTGGCTCTCGCTTACAAGCCCCCGGCCAAGCAGTATCTCACCAAGAAGTCTTTGCTTGTTCACCTGCCCCCCCGTTATTCAGTCCGGATTCTCATCCGCCGCCTTGTCTCTCTGAATCTCCTCAAGCCGCTTCCTGATCGTCTTTACCCTGTTCCGGAATTTCCGTGTAATGGCATCCACCTCTTCCATGGAACTGACAACATAGGGAGTAACCATCACCAGGAGCTCCGTCTTCTTCGTTTCCTTTGTTCTGACTCCAAAGAGGTACCCGATTAGCGGGATACGGCTCAGCAGGGGTATGCCCTCCCTTGAGTTACTGCTCTGCTCGGATATCAATCCGCCGATTATCAGGGTCCGTCCGCTCTTGACAACCCCGACGGTCTCTGCCTTGCGCGTAGTAAAGCTGGGGGATGTTATCCCGGCAAGTGAAACATCCACGCCCCGGTTACTTATCTCCTGATTGATCTTGAGCTTCACCATCTTTTTTTCCGAGATGTTCGGGGTGACCGTAAGAATAATACCGGTTGTCCTGTACTGTATCTGGCCTGCCGCCACAACTGTCGTGGTAGAGGTTGCAGGCTGTTGTTGAAATCCTGTTGCAATCGGTATCTCTTCCCCTATCTCTATTCTTGCCTCCTTATTATCCATTGCGAGTATGTGCGGGCTTGCAAGTACGTTCAGTTTCCCCAGGCTTGCAAAGGCATTGAGCAGGACACCGTATCTCTCAGGCCTTATGATTGCGGCAAAGGCGGTTCCCACAGAGGGAGAGGTGATAATATTCGTTACCTTGCCGGTACCGGAATCAATGTTCGGGCTGACCGAACCGGGTTGTGATTCAGAGGTAAAGCCTGACATCACCGTATCGTGCTTGTTCGATAGGCTCTTAAGCATCCACTCAATACCGAACTGTGTCCTGTCTGTAAGCGAGACCTCTGCTATAAGCACTTCTATCAATACCTGTTTTGCCGGAATATCCAGTTTTCTCAAAACTTCCAGCATCGTAAGGTAGCTCTTTGGAGTAGACTTTATTATAAGGGCGTTTATATCCTCATATGGAGTGATAACTATATCGCCCTCAACCTCTCCGGGTATGGATTTGACAGTGGTTGCCGTCACCTTGGTCTTCCTCTTCAGGGACTGCTTCCGCCTTAACAGCATGGTGACCGGAGGCACAGCCGGGGTCCTCCTCCTTGCAGCCTTCTTCCCTGCATAAAGTGTCTTCAAAATATCTGCAAGTTTCTTTGCCTCACCGTTCTCCACATAATAGACAAAGGTTCTGACGGATTCACGCTCTATGGATGGTATGTCCAGGGCCTCCACTATCTTCATGAATTTCAGGAGTGCATACGGCGGTGCCGTAACTATCAGCATATTCGACGGCTCATAAACCACGAGGTCTGCTCCCCGGGGCATCAGGTTTCTCGTTATATTCACAATATCACTCGCCTTGACATATTCAAGAGGGATGAGCTGTGTTATGAAACCGGAGTCCATCTGTAGTAACTCCACATCCCTGCCTGACTGCACCTGCAGAGGCTGTTGCTTCGCGCTGTCTACGGGTACAATCCTGTAGATTTCACCGTCCCTGACAGCCGTAAGTCCGTTAACCTCGAGTATAGTCTGGAATATCTGAAGAAGGTCCCGCATGGGGAATTTCTTATAGGATTGAATCGTTACCTTGCCCTTGACTCCGGGAGCAAGCACATAGTTCAGATTCAGCATCTCCCCCATTGTGGATATCACGGTCTCGATATCGGCACCGTCAAAGTTCAGCACAACATATTTCCCGTCTGCCCCCTCTTCAACAATTACAGGCTCCTGTCTCTTTATCTTCTTCACCCCTGTCTCTTCCCGTCCCACTACCGCTTTCTGCGGCTGTGGAGGCTCAGGGGGCTTAACCTCAGGAGCCGGAGTCACGGGCTGAGAAGGGATTGCTACTGCCGGGGGTTCTTTCTTTATTGTCTGTTCTGCGGTACATGAAGTTATCAGGAAGACTGCAATAATGAATGTAATGATCCTTAAAGGCATATGGCCGCTCCTTTTTTTAACAAGACTGTTCATGACTCCTTTTAACACTTTTCTCCTTCTCTCTCCCCCCTTAAGGCGCCGTCATCCGCTTAGGAGGGATATAAAGCGGAGGTAACGGTCCTGCCGGTCTCCTCCGGCCGGGCACTGCCCCTGAAACAGAGCTACGGCGAGAAGGTTTTGAGGTCTTTGTCCCGCCGAGTTTCACTTCTACCTTCTCCCCTCCCCTGAGAAGCACCACCCTTTTTGCCTCTATCCCGGAAAGAGTAAACCCTGAGATTGAATCATTTATACGGTATGCCCTGGCAACCCCGGTCTTCGGGTCCTCAAAATAGGCCCGCGAATTACTCTCGGTGATTACAATACCTACAAGCTTCGGGGGTGGAACGGCCGGAGCCGGAGGCGGGTCTGTCCCTGGGGCCTTCTCTTCAACCTTTAACTCAGTCCGGTCCGGTCTGAAAAGGTCCTTTTGGACAATTATCTGAAAGTCCGTTGCACCTTTTCTTACCAACGGACTTACCGTCTCATCTCTGGCAGGTTCACTTGGCAAAGCCTGTTTCAGGACAGGTTCAGTTGAGAGATTCAGGGGGGATGAGAGGGAATCGTAAAGCTTATAAGCCAAAAAGCCGGCAAGTATTATCAGGACTATATTTAACAGGAAATAACTACGCAACACGTCTCATCACTCCCCGGCCTCTTTTTTAACGAGTCCCCTCACTGTCAGGGATATATTTAATCCCCCTGGATTTCTCACATTCCCGACCCTGATCTTTAGCCTGGATACTGTAAGTAAAAGGGGTGACTCTTGTATTTTAAAAAGCATGTTCTTCAGTTTTGCAGTGGTTGCATTAAACCCTATCTCAACAGGAACACCGAGATACTCTCCCATATCAACAGGGCTCACTGCCTTCTCCGACCTTATCTCTATATTTAAAGACTCAGCCATCTCCTTCAGCAACCGCTGCAGTTCTGCTGCCGACAGGGGGGCCTTCTCCCCGGGAAGCATCCCTGTCTCAAGGACTTTCAGATCATCCTTTACATTGACAAGCCTCCTTTTTATGAACGCTTTTTCTGCAACTATACCCGACTGCTTCTTCAGGTATATGCTTTTGGCCTCTATCCGCCCGCTTGTGTATTCCCTGAAGTCACCATACCACAGGAAGAGATAATAGGATATTATGGCTATCGCCAATATCCCCCCTGCCAATAACGCCACACGTTCCCGGTCTTTCAGTCTGACCTTAAAGCGCACTTTCATTGCTCCATATTCCGAGGGAAGGAATCAGGGTTAACGATCCTTGCCCTGATTTTAAACCCCTCACCCTGAGTACCTTTTGTAACAGGCCCGACAAACTCTACATTTTCAAAAAAATCAGAATTCTCAAGCAATGAAATAAGCCTTGAAGAAGCCCCGGAAAAACCGGCTATTACGAGCTCACCCCGGGCATCATCCTTCCCGGGCAGCTCTTTAAAAACAAGGCTCTTAAGCCAGGCATCCATGGGTATTATATCAGTCAGTTCAGCGAGTATTTCAAGTTTACTGATATTGTTATCTCTCACATTCAACAAAAAATCCCTCCTTTTCTCCATCAAGGCAAGTTCCGACCGAAGTTTCTCCACTGCTGACAGTTCAGGTCCGTTCCTCCTGACATCTTCCTCAATCGCTTCAAGAGTCCTCTTCTCCCTGATTATCCCTGATATCATCAAGCCGGCAAATAGAAAGAGGATAAGAGCAAGTGAAATCTTTGTGATTAAAGCACCCGTCTTTTTATTATTTTTACGCTTATCCGGCAGGATATTGACCTTAATACTGCCTAATCCAAGACCAGCCAGGGCAGCGCCAACAGAAGGAAAGAGCCCATACATATCAGTGTTGCCTGTATCAACAGAAGCCCCGGGGAGACTGTCAATAACTCTTACCTCCAGGCCGGGCCGCCTTGCCGCATACGTGGACAACCCGGATGCGCCATGACCTGAGAGGAGTACTCTGTCAGCCTTGTTCAATGAAAGCCGGGAAAGTATTATGTCGATTTTATTGAAAAAATCACTACAGAGGTTCTCGGCAGGAGTATCACTGTCAATAACAAGATTTTCGAAATAGATGAGGGAGCCCCCTTTTATAACGGCCAGCTCCCGTTCATGCTCTCCCATAAAGAGGGATACACACACGGTATCCTTGTTGCCGAAAACATCCGGCCGGACTGCAAAACCCGACAGTTCTGTAAATATATTTGTTTTATATCCGCTTAACTCAATCGCATTAAGGATGCAGAATGGAGAGATATTGATTATATCAGGCTGAAGAGGTATCTTCTCCAAAAACTTCCTTATGAGCTCAAGCTTTTCCTTATGCACAACCACGAGCACAACCCTGTATTTGTTCCCTTTCCTGCCGGCAACCTGAAAAGCATAATACACATCCTCAATCTGAAATGGTATGTGTCTCCCGATCTCATATTGTATCAGTCTCTCAAGGGCATCATCTCCCGGGGCCGGCACATCCAGGAATCTGACAAGCCCCCAGCTTTTGGGAATACTCACGGACACACTCTTTTCATCTATCCTGTAACGGGTGATAAACCTCTTCAGCCCGGAGACCGCCTCCCCGTCTGTATCCATACCGGTATATGCAAACGTCACAGACGAGACCATCTCAATACCAGCCACCCCTTTTTTAATACATACGGCTACTACAGAGTCGTCTCTGAACTCGATACCTATGGCCTTTCTGTTGAACAGGATACTTTCAGACCGCCACATATCACTCCTTTATAAATCCTTATCTTGATGTTATCGAGAAGGTATCGTGAAGCTTAAAAACTTTCTCTTTTGCCTCACGATTACTTCAAGATTACTCACGATTTAAAAGAATTAAAAAGTTTCTTGCTGTTACAAATCCGCAGTTTCCGCGTTAATCTGCGTCCAAATGTCTTTTTGTCTGTTTTCACCCTGCCGGTTATCATTCCAGTAAAGGGTCTCTACTGCATTTCCATCCCTTTTCCGGACTATCGCCTTAATGGTCCTGTTGATTTTACCACTACGGCCCGTTGAGATGACAGTAAAGTATGAGGAGTCGACCATGCCCCCTGCCTCCGGAACAAGCAATGGCCCCGCACTCCTCTGCATCAGTATGTTTTCTGCCACTGCAGGGCCAAATCCTGCCTCAAGCACAGGCATCCCGGCAGTGTTTATATTAATCATCCCGGAACTTTTTGCAGTAAGATACCCGGCAACGCCTTTATATTTCAACCCGTCTTCCGCACCAAAGAATATCTCTGCTGTCATGCCTTTTACCATAAGCAACTCGTCAACCGTGTCAAAGGGGCCGTCTTTGCAGCTATACGGTTTGGGCAAAGACCGGTAATACTCCTCCTCTGCACCATTCAACCTGTGAAGGTCGTCGGCATCCCTCCAGTCGAGAATGGAGTCCACTATTGTATCCAACTCTGCATCCTCAACGCCTGACTCACTGAGTATATTCCTTAACTGTTGCGGAGTTGCCGAATTGAGGTTTATTTTCCTCTCTTCATCTATAACTGTATATGAATAACGAACATTACCAAAAGTGCCTTCCCTTACGGGCACTTCCTCTCCGAGTACCAGAAGACCATCCTCATCAATATACACCAGCCCTGAGGCAGATAATATCTCTGCCTTCGCCTCTTCAATCCCTGCAAGGGCTGCATAATACGCCCTTGTCTCTTCTTTAAAATTCCTCGTAATATTCACCTCTGTCCTCATGGACAGGACGAATTCAGCCGAAATCGCCGTCAGCAGAACCATGACCCACAAAACAAGCATCAGCGCAACACCTGCCTGACCACGGAGCCCGCGGTTAATCAAGTCTCTGTTCTCCCTGCCGGGATAGATACAACAAAGGAGGGGATCCCGCTCATACTGATCCTGACCGCCTGTGGAAGGCTCTCTTTCAAATCCCATGATTCCTCCCACCGGCCTTCCCGGGAGAGGTATTCAAGGCTAAGCTCAGACACCTCCGGCGCAAGAACAACTCCCTTCTCTGAAACCATTTCCAGGAGCTTTTTGTCGGGAAGTCTCCCCTCTTTTACTACAAGGGCTCCGTCTTTCACAGAATAAGAGACCCATTTCAGAGGGCTTTCCGCAGCATGGGTTGTCAATGAGGTCACAAACCAGAGGGAGTCAGGGCCGCCCCCGAAGGCGACCACCTTTCCGTCCTCTGTCTCTATCTCGTAGGGATAGGCAGATTTTATCTGCTGACTGAGCCTTTCCGAAAGGACCCTCAGCCTCTGGGAACCGTCAATACCGGCCTCGCCTTTCTCCCATGCCCTGATGCCAAGCCTGACACTGCCGCCGATTATCACTGCAATCAGGCTCAGGATTGTTATTGCAATGAGAATTTCCAAAAGAGTAAAACCCTTCTCCCTCACCTGAACTCCTCTGACTCTGCCTTCAGGGTTACAAGCTCTACCGCCCTATCCTTTCCTGCCTCAGGCCATGAGACCCGCACAGTAATCTTTAATAGTTTCAGATCTTCGCTATCCAAGACGTTATAGTCCGATACCTCTGTCTGCCATTGATCACTGTCATCAAACTCTCCGGTGCCCTGCACCGGCTCGATCAGCATCTCCTCCATCTTCTCCCTTGCATGAAGAACAGCAATCGAATACTCCCTGGAAAGCCTGCCGGAACGGAGCCCGGCTGAAAACAGCTGCATGACCATAACAATCCCCATGCCCAGTATGGCTATGGCAACTATGACTTCAAGGAGAGTAAACCCCCTGTCTCTCAATCCTCACCCTCCCCGTAATACGCTCCACTGTTACTATTAACATAGAGCCCTCACGGGTCTTGAGTCTTATTTCCCCACCCGTTGAGTCCCCCATAGGAAAAAAGTCTATTCTGACCCGGTCTTCACCCTCATACTCAACAATTATACCATTGGAAAGTGGTTTATAAAAGACAGGCTTCTCTCTTTCTCCCCCTGACTCTGAACCATCTCCTGCCATCTCTGTATATAGACCGTAACCACTCTTATCCATGACAAAGACATATACCTTCTTCTCTGCCACTGCCTGAGCCCTTGCATACCGGAGAGAGGCTGAAACCTCCTTTGCCGTAGTCTTTAAGCGGGTCTCGTCCATACCCCTGTAAAGGACAACCCCGACAATGGCAGAGGCTATTCCTGTTATAAACAGGGCCACTATAAGCTCAATAAGTGTAAAGCCCCGGTTATCCATAGAAAATTATACCCGAAACCAGTGATAAATGCTTGTTGAAAACGAACTGAGTTTTTTATCGCCATCCCGGAGTTGTATTTACCCTGCATGGCATGGCTGAATTCCAGAAAAGTTTTTCAGGATCCGACGGTCGATTGTTTTCGAGTTGCTAAAAAACATAGCCCACTGTATTAAGTTATCAGCCTGGCACTCAGTCAGTCTAACGACCAACCGATCCAGCGGATGCGAAAATCGCCCCGGTGAATTGCTGTGTTATCTTTATTTGCTGGATTTTACAGTTAACATTTGCACCAGGATTAGGTTACTATATGTAATGATTAGACATACGTTTTCAGTTCTTGACGGTGTGGGTGAGAGGTTGGAGAAGAAACTCTGGAGCCAAGGGATTCTGACGTGGGATGACTTTATCAGGGAAGACCCGGTCCCATTTATCTCAGGACTGAAGAGTACTGTCATGAAAGAGACAATCCTCTACTTCTCCGAAGAGCTCAACCGGAGCAATCCCGAACCGTTCAAGTCTTTTCTGAGACCGCGGGAACACTGGAGACTCTTTGACACCTTCAGGTCTGATATAGTCTGTCTTGACATAGAGACAAACGGCCTGCCTCCTGACAGGGGAGGGAATGTGACGGTAGTCGGTCTCTACGATTGCCGTGAGTGGAGGTATTTGATAAAGGGAGAGAACCTGACGCCTGAAAGATTACAGAATGAGCTTTCGGGATATAAACTCCTTGTTACATTTTTTGGCTCCACATTTGATATACCTTTTCTGGAGAAATGCTTTCCGGGATTCAGGCTCAGGATGCCGCACTTTGATATATGTTATGGTGCAAGGCGTGTTGGGCTTAAGGGTGGTCTGAAAAAACTGGAGGTTTCCTCCGGGCTTTCAAGGGCGGAAGATGTGAAGGGAATGAACGGCTATGATGCGGTCCTTTTATGGCGGCGGTGCCTGAGAGGTGATTCCCGTGCCCTTGAGCTTCTTCTTCAGTATAACAGGGAGGATACCGTGAACCTTTTACCCCTGGCTGAGAGGATTTATAAACTGCTCAGGGCATCTACCGGTATTGAGGAGTTTCTGAATGGAAACGGCTCTTCTTGAAGGGTTTCTGACGTATCTGTCTGTGGAGAGGGGCAGGGCTGCAAATACCGTCATCTCATATGAGCGTGATTTGAGAAAGTTCAGCGCTTTTTTGCAGAACGAGACAAAGGGATTTATCTCTTTTGAGAAGGGTGAAATCATCAACTTCATCGGTCTTTTAAGGAATGAGAATTACACCTCTTCTGCAGGTATCTTATCCTTGAAAAATTGAGAAGAGAGGACCCTTCGGAAAATCTGCAGACCCCTGCGAGGTGGGAGAGGCTTCCAAAGGCGATTTCTGTTGCTGATGTGCTCAGGCTTCTTGAGGCAATAGAAGGCGGAGACCTCGCTCTCAGAGACCTTGCCATGCTTGAGCTCATGTATGCTTCAGGTCTCCGTGTAAGTGAGCTTGTTAATCTCAGGGTAGAGGATGTAAACCTCGATGCCGGGTTTGTGAGGGTGATCGGCAAGGGTTCCAGGGAAAGGGTAGTGCCTGTAAGTGAGCGGACGATTGGAAATGTCCGTAAGTATATGAAGCAGTTAAGGTCGAGTCTGCTCAAGGGTAAGGAGTCTCCCTATTTATTTATATCTCTGAGGGGGACGGCGCTTACCCGCCAGAGGTTCTGGCAGACAATAAAGGAATACGGAAGACGGGTAGGGATAAAGGTTTCTCCCCATGTTATCCGTCACTCTTTTGCAACCCATCTCCTTGAAGGTGGGGCTGATCTGCGCTCTATACAGAAGATGCTCGGACATTCGGATATTTCTACAACGCAGATTTATACAAAGGTTACATCCGACAGGCTTAAAAAGGTATATGAAAAATATCATCCCAGGGCATAGAACGATCTACAACAAAAGGAGGGGAAGCTGGTGAAGTCTCTGACAGTGGATGACCTGTACAGGCAATGTGACACTAGACTCTTCACCTTTAAAACAACGGATGAACTTCCCCCGTTTGAAGGTACGATTGGCCGGGACCGTGCACTGAGAGCTAAGGACGGAGAATGAGGAATGTCCTGTGGCTCTTGCAGATGGGCCTTCTGTATGCCGTAACTCTTCCCATAGGTGTTATGCCTTTACGGTTGGCGCTCAGGGTGGGTTCCCTGATAGGGCTTATGGGGTATTTTATATGGGGGAGCAGGAGAAGAATAGCTGTTGATAACATCAGCCATGCCATCCGGGCGGGATTCATTGACAACAGCGTTCCTGCGGCTGAGTTAACAAAAGAGCATTTCAGAAACCTCGGGATGTACGCTGCTGAAATAGTGAAGGTTTACCATGGGTTCGGCAACAAGATACTGGATAGAATAGAGGTGGAGGGAATTGATAATTATCATAGAGCGAGGGAGAAGGGAAAGGGTATCCTTCTGATTACAGGGCACTGTGGTAACTGGGAACTCCTTGCACTTGCCGTTTCCTGTAAGGTCTCTCCTGTCGGAGCTGTAGCAAGACCCATAAACAATCCATATTTAAATAGTCTCATTGAAGGGGTCAGAAAGAGATACGGCAACTCGGTGATATACAAAAAGGGCGCGCTCAGGGCCATAATATCCCAGATCAGGAATGGTGGCACAGTGGGGATACTCATTGATCAGAGTGTCCTGCCCTCCGAGGGTGTTGTGGTTGAGTTCCTCGGCAGGCCTGCATGGGCAATTAAGTCACCGGGCCTTATTGCAAGAAAGACCGGGGCTCCGGTTGTGCCGGTCTTTATAAAGAGGAGGGATAACGGGCATCACCTGGTGAAGATACATCCCGAGGTAGAACTTTCCGACGCAGAAGACATTGAAAGGGCGGTTCTTGAGGATACGAAGAGGTTCACATCTTTTGTTGAGAGATACGTAATGGAAAATCCTGCTGAATGGCTCTGGATTCACCGCAGGTGGAAGAGGATTTAGCTGCTGTCAAAGAGAATGGTGTCGACAACTTTCCCCTTGTCCTTTACTTTTGCCTTTATAAACCTTCCGCTTATCTCTTCTATCTCCACACCAAGCCCTTTCTTATTGTAATAGTCTCTTATTGCCCGCTCTGCCTTTTCCGGACTCGTCTGTATTGTACAGATACCGTAAGTGCCGCACAGGGAACAGAAATCGCCATAGGGTGTTACAGTCTGTTCTTTTTGTTGTGCATATTGTTGTGCAAAAGTTGAAGGCGCTGTCAGCATAAACAGAATCATCGCCGATACTGCTGAGTATTTCATTTTGCGTAACAAGATGAACATCTTTTATCTGTGACCTCTGTTTGCTGCAGCTAAGGTAAACCCTTTACTCCTACTTTCAAGAGTAATACAAAAAGATGAAGAAAGTATGAAAATAGTCTGCCGTATATCTTCAGAACGTGACGGTAAACCGTGAACCGATATCCTGTGTGCTTTCTACCTCAATCCTTCCCCCTATCACCTCTGTCAGCTCTGTCACAATGGCAAGTCCGAGCCCCCTGCCACCTGAGTCTTTTCCCTTGTAAAACCGTTCAAATATTTTTGAAATATCTGCGGGTGTGATACCTTTTCCTGAATCTTCAACCGTGATATAAAATCCTGCAGTACCCCCATCTTTTTTATGCTTGTCCCAGCTTACGGTAATCCCTCCGCTATGTGTGAATTTATAGGCGTTTGTGAGAAGGTTTTTCAGTATGATGTGCAGTTTTTCAGGATAGGTCTTCACCGTAACAGAAGGTCCCTCTGTCTTGATAAAAAGCCCCTTTTCTTTTATCATCTTGGTCATTCCACTCGTAATTGTCTCGATAAACTCCTTGAGGTCAATCTCTGACAGGGGGCCTTTCCTGAAGAAACTTGCCTCAGCCCTTGTTATATCCTCTATCCCTTCCACGAGAGAGATGAGTCTCTGGATTTCAGAGGTTATATTATTTATTACGGTAGGCGTATCTGTTATTATTCCGTCTTCAATAGCCTCAAGGTTTACCCTGATAATGGCCAACGGTGTTCTCAATTCATGGGCTACGTTGGAAGTAAGGTGTTTCCTTAGGGCATCCTCCCTCCTCAGGGCCTCTGCCATATAATTAAATGTATCTGTAAGCCTGTCCATCTCGTCATGGCATTTCAGGGAGCTGTAAAGACTTCCGAAGGGTCGGTGTAATGGGGGTATCTTTACCGAGAGGTCTCCTTTTGCTATATTTTCTGCTGCAGCGTTCAATCGTCTTACCGGTGTGGAGAGGTAGATGGTAAAGAGTATGGAAAGAAAAATTGCTCCACTACCTGCTATCAGGAACGAGCTGATGAGAAACTCTCTTCCCCTGTGTCTGAAGATATCTTCCTTGAGGGCAATAGCCCCGAGTCGTTTGAGTGGTCTGGTATATAGTTTTCCGATCTCTTTGCCCTTGACATAGAGGGGATACCAGGCATATTCACCCTCACCGATAGGCAACTTCAGGATGGAAAGCATCCGCTTAAACATGTTTGGATTCAGAGACAGGAGGACCTCTGTTGAGGAGAGGATTTTCTTTCCGGAGGTATCCTCGACATAGGTTTCGAGACCGAGCATTAACCCCCAGTGAAGCGCCATGTCGAGATGTTCCATATCCCACTTATTATTTACATAACTTCCTTCAATTGAGGCCATGACCCAGTATATCTGGTCTTCTCTTGTTCCCCTTACAAACTCATCGAAATCTTTCAGGGTAAGCCGTTCAAAGACAACATTGGAGAGGAGGGCAAGAAATATTATAAGTATAAATGACAGGAATAACTTAGTCCTCATCAGGTAAGCCGATAAACCTGTAACCTACTCCGTAAACTGTTTTTATGTAAAGAGGGGTTCTTGGATCGTCTTCGATCTTGTGACGGATGTTCTTAATGTGTGCATCGACCGTCCTGTCATAACCTTCAAAATCGTAACCGAGAATTGCGTTTACGAGTTGAACTCTTGTGAAGACCTGTCCGGGCCGTTCGGTAAGGTTGATGAGGAGCTTGAACTCTGTTGGAGTAAAGACTACCACGGAGCCGTTTTTTATGACCTCATAGCGCGAAGCATCGATTATAAGGTTACCATTATTAAAGCTCACCTTCTTTTTTAACCCTTTGGTCCTTCGCAGGAGTGCCTTGACCCTTGCAACGAGTTCCCGCGGACTGAAGGGTTTTACCACATAGTCATCAGCTCCGATGCCGAGCCCTTTTATCCGCTCTTCCTCTTCGCTCTTTGCAGTGAGCATAATGATCGGTATTTGGGAGTTTTCCCGAATTGCCTGACATATGTCCTCACCATGCATATCCGGGAGCATCAGATCGAGTATTATAAGGTCAACCCCATTTTTCAGCAACTCTAAAGCATTCTGTCCTGTTTCGGCAGTGGCTACCTTGAACCTCTCGTTTTCAAGATATGCCTTGACGATATCAGCTATCTTTCTTTCATCTTCTACTATGAGTATTCGATAACCCTGCATAATACCTATAATAACATATAATAGCATAAAAACTATGAAGTAGTTGTGCCGGAGCGATGTTACAGAAATTCGATTGAGGAGAAATGCTTGTATATTTCAATGAGTTTCACTATAATGTACATTATGCCCTTACAGGCATGGGGTATGGTCCGTTCCAACAGAGATTGCCCTGCTTTGCAGAGCTTTTACCGTCTCAACCCTCACCGAACAGGGAGTTCACCATAAATTATAACAGGATAGAGGGGAGTATCTATAAGAAGGGTGATTGATACCTGTCTCAATGAATGGTGCAAGGATTTCCGGATCTATGCAGATAAATAAAAAATTCCTTCCAAGGAGGGTTTATGGCTATTAAAAAGGGTACAAGTATCAGGGTGAAGCTTACCATTACGTTCCTGGCCGTTATATTATTAATGGTCACTGCAATTTTTACATACCAATTGTACGATACATGGAAAGGCCGCATAAAGACGACAATTGAAAAACAGAAACTCTTTGTTGCCGATCAGGCTGCCGCAGTAAGTGATCTGCTGTCAACGAAAGACATAAGCGCTGTGAAGACATTTGCTCTCCGACTAAAGAAATCCTCCCCCAACCTTGCATACTATATATTCAGAGACCGCGATGGAAAAGTATTTGAGAACTCTTTTAAAGGAAAAATCCCCGCTGAGTTGAAAAAGATCGGTCTGAATCCAAAAGAGACTGTGCAGGAACTCGATGTCAAGCCCTTCGGGAAAATAATAAATATCAACTATCCCCTGGCATCATACGGAATAGATATATACGGGAGCATGAGCGCCGGGTTTTATAAAGTGAGTTTTCTGGATGTTCTTAAGGAACGCTCAATGGTGATAGCCTTATTTTATATAATAACTCTGTTTATCGGAACTGCGGTCTCGCTGGCTATATCGTCAAGGATGGTGGAACCCTTAAAGTCCCTGATGGCAGGTATTGAGGCCGTTGGCCGTGGAGAGTCCGATGTCAGACTACCTGTCAGATCATCAGATGAGTTTGGCAAGATAGCAGTTGTCTTCAATGAGACCCTTGATAAGTTGAGTGAATATATACAGACAGATGAAGAAAGAAAAAAGGTTCAGGAAAATGTCATCAAATTCCTTGAAGTTGTCAGTACTGCTGCAGAGGGCGACCTTACTGTGCGTGCACCTGTTACTGCGGATGTATTCGGCTCGATTGCCGATGCCTTTAATCTGATGGTGGATGAGCTTTCATTCCTCTTCAGGGATGTCAGAAACACTGCCCGCAGTGTTGGTGAAGAGAGCTTCAGACTCCTTGATATGCTGAAGAAGATGGCGGACGGGGCTGAAAACCAGATGGGTCAGCTAAAAGGAGCCACTGAAGCAGTCAATGAGACGGTTGATGCCACAATAAAAATCTCTGATGAGACCGGAGAGGCAACAAGGATTTCTGCTGAGGCCTCAGAAGCAGCGTCAAAGGGTGGAGAACTGGTCAATCAGAGTATCGAAGGTATGAAAGTTGTCAGGGCAACGGTTCAAACCATCAATAAAAAGATGAAGATGCTGTCTGAGAGAATTATAGAGATCGGAACCATTTCAGGCCTTATTGCAGAGGTTGCATCAAGGACAAACCTTTTGGCAATGAATGCCTCTATTGAGGCAGCAAGGGCCGGCGACGCGGGTAAGGGTTTTGTGGTTATCGCTGAAGAGATACGCAGGCTTGCCGACAAGTCGGCAGAGGCAACCAAGCAGATAACCAATATCATACGTGCGATACAGACAGAGGCAAGTGAAATAACCACGTCACTGGAAGACGAGACTGAAATAGTCGGGAAGCAGTCTGTCCTTGCGTCTGAGACAGGTATCGCCTTTACGGATATAGAAGGTTCTGTTGACAAAACAAAGGGTATCGTCTCGGAGATATTCCAGTTATCCCAGATTCAGAGGGAGATGGCAGGCGATGTTGTCCTTTCAATGGAATCCGTCAACGGCATCTCTCTTGAGCTGTTAACGCTGGTTCAGGACTCAACAGAGATCTCAGGGAAGCTTTCCGGCTCTTCAAAAGAACTGCTCTCATCTGTTGAAAAATTCAGGATATCAGAGGAGGGAGAGACGGTTTAGGTTCGTCCCGGGTCCGGGTTTATCTGAATTGAGGGGTTTTCAGCTGCCCTCTCACTGTTTCTAATAGCAACGCCTCTTCAAAGGGTTTTACCAGATACTCTTTTGCCCCGAGTGAGGCAGCTTTCTCTTTATGTTTCTCACTCCCTCTTGATGTCAATATCACGACAGGGATGGTTTCAGAAAGTCCTTTCCTCCGGAGCTCTCTTAAAAGTTCATAACCGTGCATGACCGGCATCTCAAGATCTGTGATGATGAGGTCGACAGGATGTTCATCAATTACTGCAAGTGCTTCCATACCATTGGATGCGGTGTATACCATGTATCCCTTTTGCTGGAGGATGATGCTTACAAATTTGCGGATACTCAGGGAGTCATCCACTATCAGAATATTCTGTTTCCGTTCCGGCTCCCCTATCTCAGGCTGCAGGAATTCCGTCTCAACAGGTTGTTCGAGCAATGCCACCGGATTAAGGACAGGCATCAGTCTTCCACCTGCCGAGATGCTCACCCCTGAGTAATATTTCATGCCTTCAAGAAATTTGCCGAGCGGCTTGATGACCGTCTCCTCCTGCCCTGTTATCTCATCTACCAGGAGGGCTACCTGGTTGCCGGGCATTAGATTGAATACAATTGCATGTGTCTTTGAACCCCTGCCTTCCGGATTGAGTCTCAGCAGTTTACAGAGGTCCTTTGCCTCAACACGGGTTTCCCTCAAGGGTACGGTTTCAGCTTCCGTATCGTACTCCAGCACGTCAACCTCAATCAGCTCCTGAATAAGGCTTGATGGAACGACAAACTCGATACCGCCTGCAGTGAATCTTACAGTGTTGACAATGATAAGGGTGAGGGGGAGTCTTATCCTGAAAATCGTTCCTTTCCCTTCGGATGTAGCAACGGTTATTCTCCCGTTCATTTCCGCAATAGTCTCCCTCACCACATCCAGTCCCACACCCCGCCCTGATGTTATGTCCGTCTCTTCAAGGGTAGTAAAACCGGGGCTGAAAAGGATACCAAGGAGCCGCACCTTGGTAAGCCGTTCACCCTTTTGCAGAATTCCAAGCCTTACAGCCTTTCTGTATACTGCTCCAAGGTCAATACCCCGTCCGTCATCTTTTACATCGATTACGACACTGTTGCCCTCTCTTCTTGCAGCAAGTGAGATTCGCCCAACCTTTGACTTACCCTTTGAAACCCGTTCCTCCGGATCCTCTATACCGTGAGATATTGCATTCCGGATTATATGTAAGAGGGGATCAAACAGCCGTTCAAAGATTACCCTGTCGATACGGGTTTCCGTGCCGCTTACAATAAATCTGACCTTCTTGTCCGACCGGTGTGCCAGATCCCTGATTGTTCTTGTAAACCTCTGAAAGAGCCGGCCGGCCTCTACCATCCTTGATCGGGAGATAGTCTCTCTCATCTCCATATTGATCCTGTCGATCATCCTGATATGATCCGAAAACCGAACAAGGAAATTGGCGGAGTCTTTAAGTGCCTCTGTTATATCGTCCATTATCTCGTGGAGCTTGTGAGTAAAGAGATTCAGCTCATCATACCTGTCAAACTCAAGCTCCCTGAAATCTTCAAGAAGGGCATCCACATATGTAATCTTGTCCGGAATGGAATAAGCGTATTTACTGCTGAAGTCATCTATTTCCTTTATTAACCTGCTGCCGGCATAGTCGATTTCGTCTTTAAGGTCTAATATTCCCCCTGTTTCAGAAAGTAGATAATTTTTCAGGATTGTTAATTCACCTACGAGGTTCATCATCTGTTCTATGTTATCAACATGAACCCTGACGTAATTCGACAGTACCTCGATGTCCTCTCTTCTCCGGGGTACCTGCCTCTTCTCAGGTACAGCCTTTTTTTCCTTAACAGAGATACTCTTTGCAGTCTCTTCCCCCGGAAGGATTTCTTTAAGGCTTTCCTCTACTTCAGCGGCAATCTCTATTATTTCAGGATTTCCGAGTGTTATTTCCGATATAAGGAGTTTGATGGCATCAAGGGTATGGAGAAGCCAGTCAATGACCGGTCCGGTAACGGAGGTATTACCGTCCCTGATTGACTCAAGGACATCTTCGAGGTTATGTGCAACCTTGCTTGTGGTATCAAGTTTGACAAGTGCTGCGGAACCCTTAAGGGAGTGGGCAGCCCTGAAGAGCTCCTGTATTCCGGAAAGCTCTGAAGGGTTCTTTTCCAGCTCAAGGAATCCTTTCTCAAGGACAACCAGATGTTCTTCTGCCTCTGCAAGAAAGAAATCGCGTAACCCCTTTTCCGCCATTACCTCAACCTGTATGTTTCAAAAAAATCCGGGACATCTATAAGCTCACCCCTGTAATCAGCGACCAGATCCGGCATCTCATTTACAGTAATCCCAAAGAGAGTCCTCTCCACCTCAAGCACTATCAGCCACCTCTCTGCAGCCTTTTCTTCCTGGATATCTTTCAGAGTGGCAAGGTTCACAACGGGCACTGCCACTCCTCTCAGAGATGTAATCCCCTCTATGTATGATGGACTGAGCGGCAGGGGTACGATCGCTGAGAGTTCTGCTATTCCCTTTAGATAGCCCATGTCTACTGAAAACTCCTGCCCGCCGACAGAAAATATACAAGCCTTTAATTCGGGAGTAGCATACTCCTCTTCCGGAGTGTCTGAATTTTCTATATCTTCAACCATGTTACAATATCTATCTCATCATTGGACTGAATTTCACCGTTATCCACTCGTGAGGTGTTTTTTTACCGCCTCTAAAAGATCCGTTGGCTCAAAGGGCTTTGTAACATACTCATCAGCCCCCTGCTTTAATCCCCAGAATCTATCACTGTCCTGTGTCTTGGATGTAATCAGTATAATCGGGATGTGTCTGTATTTCTCATCTCTTTTAAGAGACCTGCATACCTGGAAGCCATTTTTTTTAGGCATAACCACATCAAGTATTATCAGATCCACCATTTCCAACCTTACCTTCTGCTCGGCCTCATCTCCGTTTGATGCAGTCAGTATCTCATAACCGGTTTCCTGTAAAGCATTTTTTATAAACTGAAGGTCTGTAATACTGTCTTCTGCTATGAGAATCCTTGCCATTTAAGCTCACCTCCTCTCATCCTTTATCTTTAACAGCCCGATCTTTTGCAGGGAATAACAAATCCTCTTTGCCTCCAGTTCATCAAGCTTACTTTTAATTATAATATCCTTCAATCGTGTTTTTCCATCAATAAGTGAGAATATCCTGAGTTCTTTATCTTCAAGGGTAATGCCCTCAAGTGCATCCTCATTGGTTATTAATCTCAGGGGGATCATATCGTCACTTCTGAATATCTCTGAAGCAAGCCTGCTTTCATCCAGTCTTCTAAGTCCATCAAGAATGGTTGCACTCGTTGATAGTCTGAATTTTATGTCACTCAGGTTCAGGGGCAGGGGGGTCTCTTCGAGATAGAAGTGGCCGGAAGTCGCTGCGAGTGTATGAAATATTGCGTCTTCAGTCAAGCGTTTCAGGTAACCCATGAGTTCATCGTCTGTAATAGAGCCTTTCCGGACGAGTACCCTGCCCACCGGCAGGTTCAGTTTTTTTGCCTCGGCGACGATGTTTTTTAAATCTTTCTTTTTCAGTTTTTTTTCTTCAACGAGAAGGTCGGTAAGAAATGTCCTGTACCCGGGTTTGCTTATGGTGGAAAAGACAATCTGTCCTCTTTCCAGATAGATCTCGGAGTTAAGATTCGTTGAGACTACCGAGAGTCTGCCGGATAGATTCAGCATTCCTATAAATTGCAGGACATCTGCAACTGTAAGATACCTCAACTCGCCTGAGATTATCAGTCCGGTAGCACGGGCAACCTCGGTCTCCTTGAGGACTTCAACCATAAGGGTTTTGAGCAGAACCCTGAATTCCTTCTCAAAATAATACCGTAACAGTTTGTCGATGCCTTCAATTAACTCCCCCTCTGTATCCAGTGGTGCAGACGTAGCCATTTCAGCCGGAGCCCCTTCCTGAACACCCAGGACATCGTTTATTTTTTTGATAAGCTCATCAGGTTCAAAGGGCTTCTGGAAATAATGGAGCACACAGAATTTCTCTTCAAAAGACTGCCCTACATCTTCCCCCTTGGAGGTTATTAATATCAGGGGAATTTCCTTTAGCTTGCGGTCGGAACGTATGAGTTTGCACAGTTTATACCCATTCATCCTCGGCATTACAAAATCAACGAGTATTATTGAAGGTATGACCTTTCTTGCTATTTCAAGTCCTTCATCACCGTCAGGGGCGGTATAAACCTCATAGCCTTCCCTTGACAGAGCCAGTTCCACTAACCTCCGGACAGTGAGAGAGTCATCTACAATAAGAACAGACTTCTTTTTTCCCATACTGCCTCCATACCGGGGGGTTATTTGTCAAAAATGAAAATATACTCATCAGGTCTGGAGAGATTCATATCTTCACGGGCGTGCTTTTCTATGTAGAAGGGGTTTTGTTTCAGCAACTTTATCTCCTCATTCAGCTTTACATTCTCCTTCTGCAGCTCCGCAACCTCCACGATTACCTCTGTGCGTCTTGCTTTGAGTTCAAAAAACCTTACAACCCCATCTTCATCAAACAGGAGAACCCAGGCCAGATAAAAGATGACCATCAGAAGAACGGTGAAGCAGACCAGGGACTGCTTCTTTCTCTCATTAACTACCTGTTTCCTGAGGAGGTTTTGAGGATACATAACTAAAGTTCATTATATCATAATTTTCATAAAGTATCAGCGTTGTCCGGTCAGGTTTTTACATAAGCATGATTTTTCTTTTGTTTTTCTAAGCCGTGCCGGACAACGCTGAGTATTTATAAATACCTAATCATTGTGACAGGATTTCCCATAAAAAGGTTTAACTTTATAGAGTAAAGACCACCATTATTCGTTCGAAACTCGTGAAAAAGCAATAGTGGTGGAGGCGGTGGGAATCGAACCCACGTCCGAAAGCACTGCTCTCAGGCTCCTACATGCTTAGTCTGTCTTTTGGTTTTCAGGCAATAGAGTCGCCAACAGACAGGCTTCTCAATACCTTATTCCTCTTTTAGTCTCGCCCGACACCAGAGGAAGGAATGTCAGGCCAGCCTGCTGATCGTCACCTTTTCGGGATTAGCAGACATCTCCCGAAAGATGCGCTGCTTTAATTAAGCAGCGAGTGCCAGTTCGTTGTTGGCGTTTTTTTCCCGTCTTTATTCGTGGTGACGGAACCACGGCATGCAACCTGAGTCTCGTAACCCCCGTCGAATCCATACGCCCCCTAATCGTTAATGCTTAATGCTTAATGCTTAAGAGCCCGTTCAATCTCACGCTTTGCTTCGCGCTCCTTTATCCGTTCACGCTTCTCGTAGAGTCTCTTGCCCCTTGCAAGGGCTGCCTCCACTTTAACGTACGGCCCCTTAAAATAAATCTTCAGTGGTATAAGGGAAAAACCCTTCCGGGCTGCCTGGCCCATCAGTCTCTGAATCTCTTTTTTATGAAAGAGCAACTTCCTCGTCCTTACGGGATCATGGTTCATTATATTACCGTATTTGTAAGGACTGATATGACAGTTCAGCAAAAAGGCCTCACCACCCCTTATTATCACGTAGCTGTCCTGAAGATTTGCCTTGCCTTCTCTCAGGGACTTGACCTCGGTTCCGGTCAATACAATGCCGGCCTCATAGGTCTCTTCTATATGATAGTCGTGATAGGCCTTCCTGTTCTGACATACTACCTTCATTTATTATTATACCACAAACAGTTTCTGGAAACCACCGCAGGAGCTATGCCTTCTTAAAGATGCCGAGCACCTCAATGTGATATGTCTGGGGAAACATATCAACCACCCTTACGGAATCCGGGACATAATGCCCCTTCAGTCGTTCAATATCCCTTGCAAAGGTTGAAGGGTTACAGGATACATATATAATCCATGTGGGAGAGGCCGTTATAATCCTGTCGAGAACCTTCTTTGTCAACCCTGCACGTGGCGGGTCAAGGATAATCATGTCAGCACTCTTCTCCGGCTCAAAGTCTTCAACCCTCCTGTTTACGAGCTTGATATTACCGATCCTGTTTAACTCTATATTTTCTTTTCCATCTCTGAAGGAGACGGGATTTTCCTCCACACCCGATATCTCACCCGCAAAGGGGGAGAGGGGGATGGAAAAGTTTCCTGCGCCACAGTAAAGATCGATTATCTTTTCCGGCCTTATACTGCTTACAAAAGAGGAGATAAGAGATGAAAGCCTGTTATTAAGCCCCCAGTTGACCTGGAAAAAGGAGCCGGATGAGACCATATAATGGTAACCGTTAAGGTCAAGACATATCTGTTCGGCACCCTCAACGGTTCCGTTCTCAAAAGATATACCGGAAACACCTGCATCTCTAAGCCTTTCTGCAGCAATCCCGGCATCAAATCTATCCCCTTTTACCGCAGCCAGGAGAATATCACCGGACTGCAGATGAATCTCTTTTACACCGGAAGGCATTCCAACAGGCTTAATATGCTTAAGAAAGGTATTTATCTCGGGACTCAAAAGGAGGCACTTCTCAAATTCTACAACATCGTGTGACAGTCTTCTGTAAAACCCGATCCTTCCATCTGCAGAAACCTTGAGCTGCGCCCTCTTTCTGTATTGCCATGGCGATGATACCAGGGACGGATCAAGCGACAGCTCTGTTTTCCCTATCCTTTCAATACAATCAAGGACAACCTCCTCCTTCATGCTCACCTGCCTGTGACAGGCTATATACTGATAATGGCAGCCTCCGCAGATACCGAATACAGGACAGGAAGGTACAACCCTGTCAGGAGAGGGCTCGATCACCTCTTTGACGGAGGCCACTGAATAATCCCTCTTCTTCTCCACCACCTCAGCCTCCACAATCTCACCCGGAAGAGCACCCCTGAGAAAGATTACACCGTCATCTCGGCTGAGCGTGTATCCACCGTAAAGTGGAATAAGTGCCTCAAGTCTCATATTATTTCTTAAGGAGCCTTTTGATTGTCTCTTTAAGCTCTCTGGTGTCGGATGATTTCACCACATATGCCTCCGACGCCCATACAGCAAAGTCATCACGATAGTCATAGGCGGTTGACATGATTATGGGTAAGCGCGGCCTCTTCTCCTTCATCTTTCTCAATACCTGAATACCATCCATATCCGGCATCAATATATCCAGTGTAACGAGGTCGGGGGCTTCTTTCTCAAAAAGCCTCAATGCCTCTTCTCCGGAACTCGCAGTAACCACATCATAGCCTTCATCCTCAAGCTCTTCCTTGTAAAGCATCCTTATTGAAGTGTCATCGTCTACAATAAGTATCTTCATCTCTTACACCCCCTAAATTAGTTTTTATATGGTAAATATATCTTGAAGGTCGTTCCCTCACCCATTGTACTATAGACGTCTATTTTCCCCTGATGCTCTTCAATTATACGATGTGCAATGGCAAGCCCAAGCCCTGTCCCATCTATCTTCGTGGTAAAGAAGGGGTCGAAGATATAAGGAAGGTCCTTCTCGTTGATACCGGGACCGGTATCGCTTACCTCGATCACTCCAAAATCGTTCTCCTTATATGTTCTTATAGTCAGATGCTCTCTCTCATCGATTATCTGTATTGCATTATTTATTATATTTATCAGCGCCTCTTTAATCCTGTTTGGATCAACTTCAAGCGAGAGAGGATCTTTAAAATCCGTTTCAACAATGATCCCCTTTTTGTTTATCTCCTGAGAGAAGAGGGAAATTATATCCTTTATTATTTCGACACCTTCAAGTTCCTCCTTGGAGATCCTCACGTCTCTGACAAAACTCAATATCTCCTTGAGTATCTGCTCAAGCCTGTCCACCTCCCTGGTAATTACAGAGGCATACTCCAGTAACTTTCCGTCAAGCCTTCTTTCAAGCCTCCTTGAGAAACCACCTATAGAGACAAGGGGGTTTCTTATCTCATGGGCAACCTGGCGGCCATCTTTTCGGACATGGCGAGTTTTTCTCTCAACTTTTTCAGTTCGCTGATATCCCTGACAATATGGACGGTTCCCATAAAATTGCCTGAAGAATCAAAAAGCGGAGAGGTGGATGTCAAAAAAGTCCCCCCCCTGTAAGTATCCTCAAGCTCCTCGATATAGGCCTTTTGTGTCGTCACTGTCTTGTGATGCGGACATTTGTCGTAAGGTTCGTCCATACCATGAAATATCTCATAGCACTTACGTCCTACAATCTCCTTCTTTTCCCTGCCTATCTTCTCAACAACGGCCCTGTTGATATTTCTGATCGTATAATCCTCCGTAGTTATATAGAGCAGGTCGGATATGGATTCAAATATATTCTCAAGTTCAGCCTCCGCCAATTTTACTTTCTCAAAGAGTCTTGCGCTCTCTATGGCGGATGCAATCTGATCGGAAAATCCTGAAAGGAATCTCATGTCTTCATCCGTAATGGGTTTGCGGTTAAAGTAATTATCCACCCACAAGACCCCTATGACCTTATTCCTTGCAATGAGCGGAACAACAGTCCCAAGCAGTTGAATAACGGCAGGATCAGCAAGGTCGTCATGCTTGACATCATGGATACTAAAACTCCTCCTCTCTCTAACGGCACGTGACAGTGCCGTATCATCCGTGAGGTCAACTTCGATCCCGGTACTCAACCTGTCGAGGAAGGAGTCCTTCCTCAAAGGGCCATCCTCAATATCTCTCAGGATTTCCGGCAGACTCTTCTTCTCTATTGAAAGCCTCTCCCATATCTGCCACGCCTCTTCAGGAGTTGCAGGACCAACACCCATTGTCCCTCTGAGCACGGACTTCTCTTCGTCCAGCAAAAACAGGATGGCCCTGTTAAAAC
>QIJG01000164.1 GCA_003232715.1 Nitrospirota bacterium | reverse complement strand
AAAGGGTCTTCAAAAAAGGAACGGTATCTTTCACTCTGTGCCGAGATTTATTCAAGGGTCAAGGACAGGTGCGATATAGAGACATTTAAGAGCCTTGTGAAGAAATGGTCAACCGGGATCAGGTTTCATGTTGATGCACCCCCGGACAGATTCCCATGAGAGGGGGGGCAACGAAGCCCCTGATGCCGTCAGGTTCACGTAAGTTCAGAAAGATACTGGTTGTGAAACCGAGCTCTCTCGGTGATATTATACATGCCCTGCCTTTACTTAATGCCGTAAAAACCGCCTTGCCTGATTCAGAGGTGCACTGGGTTGTAGCCAAGGGGTTTGAAGGGGTGCTTCAGGGACACCCGATGATTAAGCGTCTGTGGGTGATACATAAGGAAGACTGGAAAAGACCTTCAAGGCTTATGTCTACGGTTTCAGAGCTTGGAAACCTTTTCAGGGGACTCAGATCTGAGAGATATGACCTTGTTATAGACCTCCAGGGCTTACTGAGAAGCGGCCTTATCACAGCGCTCTCAGGTGCTTCCCTGAGGGTGGGGTTCAGTGATGCAAGAGAGTTGAGTCCATTTTTCTACAACCTTAAGGTCAGAGGGGGAACCGGCATTCATGCTGTTGATAGATATCTTAAACTTGCTTCTCTAATCGGAATTGATACAGACGGAGTTGATTTCCGACTGCCCTCAACTCAGGATACTTTTCACTCAAAAGGGGCCTATTATGTTGTAGTGCCCGGTGCAAGATGGCCTACCAAGAGGTGGCCTGTTGAGTATTTTATTGATGTAATAAAGGCCTTACCAACGACTGCCGTCATAGTTGGAAGCAGGGAAGATATTGATATTGCCGGGACAATAGCCTTAAATACAAGTGGTCATTCAATTAATATGGCAGGAAAGACCGACCTTAAGAGGCTTTTCTCCATTATAGAGGGTGCATCTTTTATGCTGTCCAATGATTCAGGTCCAATGCATAGCGGTGCAGCCCTGTCAGTACCTGTTTATGCAATGTTCGGCCCGACAAGTGAGGTCCTGACCGGTCCATACGGCGATGGACACAGGGTCTTCAGGGCAGATATCGGTTGTTCCCCCTGTTTCAGGAAAACGTGTGCGACTATGAGGTGTATGAGAGAGATTACCCCTCGGCAGGTTATAAAGGCGATCACGGAAGACCGGGGGCATTTTACTGTTTGAAAGATTGACTTTTCTTATGAATCTCTATATACTTTTTGGCAAGATAAAGACGAGAGGGTAGTTGAAGAAAATAAAACTCGTATGAAAGGAGGTTAAAGATGGCTAAGAAGATTGGTGTGCTCGTCAGGGACAGACAGGGGGAAGCCCTGAGAATGGCGGTTGGAGAAACACTTATGGATGATATTATTGATGTGTACGTGCTGGACAGAAAGGTGGAGGAGACAGAAGATAACACCCTGAATATTGAGACGATGAAGGATATGGAGATGAAGGTCTACACTAATTATAAAGAGAATGAAGGTTTGGAGTATCTCTCTACCGAGGAGATAGCGCTGAAGTTACTTGAGTATGACCATATACTGCCGTATTAAATATAAGATTTTACTGCAATCTCTGCGGCAGGCAGGGTTATTTAAAAATTTAACCGAGGAGAGGTGAATGCTATGAAGATTCTGTACATTTTAAAACAGGACCCCGATGAAACATTAAATAAGATCATGGAAGAACATAAGAAGTCAAATGAGATTACAGTGGTGGACCTTAGAGAAAACAAAAACTATGATCATATTGTTGACCTTATTACTTCCAGTGATAAGGTTATTCCATGGTGATCCGTAGCTGAATAATTACAAATAAAAAACTCAGGAGGAGAATAGAGATGAAACTCGGAATACTGGTTAATACGGATAAACACCTTGAAGAGGTTACAGGACTTACAAAGGCTGCCCTGTCAAAGGGCCATGAGGTTATGCTGTTTGCAATGGATGATGGAACAAGGCTGCTTGAAAAACCCTCGTATATCGACTTACATAACCTTCAGGGTGTTACAATGAGTTTTTGTGACCATAGCGCAAAGGGACTGGGGGTTAAGACTGAAGGGGTACCTGAGGAGATTGTCTGTGGCAGCCAGTATAATAACGCAGGCATGAGCCATGATGCCGACAAAATGATCATTCTTTAGAGTTGTTTAAAATGGCAATTTGCGGTACTGTCACAAGGAATTATCCGAAAGAAACAGGGGTTGTTATTTTTTGATTGATGGGGAGGCATTTAATGTCTCCCTTGAAAAGAAAATCAATCCTCCTTCTTTAATTCCGGTCAGCATTGGAAACAATCGATAGATGGGGTCCCAGGCAATCCAATCTTAAACAGGATTTTTTTAATACTTATCCCCGGCATCATGTTTGCCTATCTGATATCCAGGATTTCTTGTTTTGAGCGCAGCCCAACATTGCTTTTTCTCTCTTCTATGGATTTTTCGGTATAGAAGCCTTGGAACGGTCTATTCCGAATTTCCGGGGGCATGGGGATGTAACCGGGTTTGTAGACAAGATGATGCCGGGTTGAAAAGAGTTTCATGACTGATTTTTCACCGTGAATCGCTGAACTCCGGGTTAGGAGCTTGACTTTTTTTTAAAACATTAGGTAAATTGGACTACAGTTTATTTCCGGCTTGCTAAATTTTATAAAATCTTTAAAAAGGAGGTGAAAGTAGTTCAGTAACAGGCTGACGAAGACTTTTAAGGGGGAAGAATCAACACTTTTAGAGGCAAAAATTAAAAAATTAGGAGATGACTATGGAAGAAAAAAGGAACGCAATCTGTGCCTTTATAGTGGCAGGCCTGCTTATCCTTATTAGTCTGTTGTATTACAGGACAAATACTTATTACATCTATCTTGTAGTATATATCTGGTTTGGTGTTGCTTACGGGTTGCTGCTTCAGTACGGAAGATTTTGTTTTGCATCAGCCTTCAGGGACCTGTTTGCAATAGGTGTTCCAAGGATGATTGTGGGTATCATCACTGCGATGACTGTCTTTTCCCTGGTGACTGCCTTACTGACGGCCAACAAAATGGGCACCTTTCATCCGGGTCCATTAGGAATTCACGAGGTCATTGGGGGTTTCATCTTTGGTATAGGAATGGTCCTTGCCGGTGGATGTGCCTCCGGGACATTGTATAAGTCCGGCGAAGGGAATGGTACATCCATGCTTGCATTATTAGGGATAATCTTTTCTCAGGCGATATTGGTGAATACGTCGTTATTTGACAAATTCCTTACGGGCTATGCCTTCAAACTACCCACCATCACATTAGCTAAAACAAAGATTATCTCGGATATGTTCCCAGGCAGTGCAAAATATTTTGTGGGTAATTTCCTGATAAATACCGTAATACCCTCGATTCTCCTGATCCTGGTGGTTTATTTCTTCTGGTTCAGGAAGGGCTTTATGAAGAGAAGGTTGAAAAAGAAAAAGGGCGGTAAGACACTCGGTGATGATTTTGCAGGCCTTTGGGGTCTGATGGCGGCATCCAAGAGGACTTCTATCGCGGGGCTGCTTATCGGCATAGTTTCAGGCCTTCATGTATGGACAATGAAGGGGATGCAGATCAAGTTCGGTGCCAGCAACTTTGGCTACCTTCTAACAAGGATGGGACATGTTGCAGATGTATCAAGCAGAGGGACTGTCTTTGATCCGGGCTATTGGTATATAACCACTCAGGAGGCACAGGTTGGCGCATGGGTATTGGAGAAATTTGGGTTTAACATGCGTCACAATATATTCTTTGGTGTAATGAATGGTGTACCTGAACTCTGGCGCAACCCTGCACTCTGGATGTCTATCGGTATTATCGCCGGTTCCATGATGATGGCACTCTTAAATAAGGAGTTTGCCATAAAGATACCCAGGGGAGAGCTTATCGTATGGGGTCTTCTTGGCGGTATAGGCATGGGTATAGGCGCAAGAGTGGCACTCGGGTGCAACATTGGAGCTTTCTTTATAAGGATAGCTGGTGGTGATCCCGGTGGCTGGTTGTTCGGGATCGGAATGGTTTTAGGTTCATATGTTTCCGTTAAGTTCTTTAACTGGTGGACAGCAAGGAAGATGGCAACGGAAATGGAGGCATTTTAATAATTAATCTAAAAGGAGGAATATACAAATGGCTATGAAGTTCGAGAAGAAAAGTGGCGGAGGTTATCTGCTGGACATATGCGGTTATGTCTGTCCGCATCCCCAGATTTATACGAAACAGGCACTTGGCAAGATTAAAGAAGGTGATCATCTTGAGGTTGTCTTTGATAATCCTTCCTCTTCAGAGTCGATATCCCAGATGTGTGAGCAGAGGGGTGATGAGATTATTGAGAAGAAACGTGAAGGTGGAAAGTTTACCTTTATTATCGAAAAAGGATAATTTACTTGCAAATCATCCTTTTAAATTGAAATCCTTGTGTTGAGGCAATGCCTCCACAAATAAAAATCCTTGAAAGTAAGGAGAAAGGGATTATGATAAAAACTGATTTAGCAGTTATAATAATGATCACTATAGCAGCCGTGGCGTTCCTTCTGGGTTTTAGCCTTTCCCCGAATGGTGTGCCAGGTAGAAAAGCAGCGGTAGCAGCAGTTGGAGGCTACGGCGCTGAGGGCGGAGGCTATGGTGAGGAAAGCGGAGGCTACGGTGATGCCGGTGGCTATGGTAACGCCGGTGGTGATGCCGGAGGCTACGGTGATGCCGGTGGCTACGGTAACGTCGGTGGTGATGCCGGAGGCTACGGTAACGTCGGTGGTGATGCCGGCGGTTATGGTGGTGGGTCCGGAGGTTATGGCGGCAGCTGACCAGTCAAGGATAGAATAGTAGGGGTTAATTGTGGCTATGATGGTGGATCCGACGGTTATGGCGGTACGGCAGTGCTTCCGGTTACTAAATTTCTCAAAGCAGAGGGTTATGGATCACACTGAGCAATTCAGCCCGGTTTTAAGTTCGTTTCCTGTATTTAGGTCCGGATGAATTGATGGAAGTTAAAAGTTTACAGCGAGTATATTCCTGCAGCATGTTGAAAAGTTGCAAGTTCTATAGGTTTATACGTTATAATACATTATAGAAAAGTATCTACAGCTTCAGCTTGCTGCAGGAATAAACTATAATTAAGGCTTTTAAAAGTTTTATGAGCGGGTCTAACCACAGTGCGTGGGGCTATCTTTAAAGACTAAAGGGAGGGACGTAATGAGAGCTAACAAGGCAGTTATGATAATGACCTTCGGTGTGATACTGCTATTACTTGTTGGGTGTAATCTGTCTCCTAATGGTATCGTTAAAAAGGGAGTGGCGGCATCCGGCGGTTATGGTGACAGCGGCGGTTATGGTGACAGCGGCGGTTATGGTGACAGCGGTGGTTATGGTGACAGCGGCGGTTATGGTGACAGCGGCGGTTATGGTGACAGCGGTGACTACGGTGACAGCGGTGGCTATGGTGGTGATACTGCTGACTATGTTGGTGGATGATAACACTTTAAACGAATGATTGCCGTGTGGCAATCTAAAAGATATTTTTTTTAAAAAAGCATTAGAAGCAATGAATACGGTACAGGGTACGAATATGAGGAGATGCCGGACAAAAAGGCTCCGACGGTTCTGAATTATTACAAGAATTTTTTTCAAAAATAAATAGGATGGTTGCTATAAAGATGATGCCCGGGGTAGGCCATCCTGTAGAAGTGATTCTCAATGCGGTAGCCGATGAAGGTGTGGATATGGATAGATATCGGTTTTGGTCATACATAAGGTCAGAAGCCTTAGTTCCGGATATAAATAATTTTAATAGCATTCTATTAAGGCAGGATGTTATAATGAAGAATGGGCAGTATAAAGAATTTTAGAAAAACATCATTTAAATGTCCCCTGAAAAAAGTAAAAAAAGATAAGTTGCCACGCATAGTTTATAAACGTAATATCAGAGGGACTACATTTTGTAGTCCCTCTGATATCCTGATCTCTTATTCAAAACCTTTAAATCCTGGAAATCCTGAATTAAATAATTAATAAAAAGTGAGGTGCTCAATACTTGGATATTAACTCTAAACAAAACGGGATAGTAGTTCTTGGTGGGGGTCTTGCAGGGCTTTCAGCAGGTTATGTTTTGTCCAGGGAAGGGGAAAAGGTATTGGTAGTAGAGGGAGATTCTACGGTAGGTGGATTATCAAAGACATACAAGCATAATGGATTCATGTTTGACCTTGGAGGACACAGGTTTATAACCCACAACAGATTATTGGAACGTTTCGTTAATGAACTCCTGAAAGGTGAATTCCTCAAGGTGCCGAGGACGAGCCAGATCTATATGTTCGGCAGGTATTTCGATTACCCGTTGAAACCCATAAATGCCATGTTCGGCCTGGGTATACTGACCAGCCTGCAGATACTCCTGGACTACTGGAAGGAGAAGGTGAAAAATGCATTAACCCCTCCCGAGATAATCTCTCTTGAAGACTGGGTAGTGAGCCAGTTCGGTCGCAAGATGTTTGACCTGTATTTTAAACAGTACAGTGAAAAGGTCTGGGGGATTGATTGCAAAAACATAAGTCAGGAGTGGGTTTCTGAAAGGATCAAGGGTCTTTCTCTTTGGGAGGCTATAAAAAACGGTTTTACCAAAGTCAGTGGCAAGGGCTTAAAAACCCTGGCTGATGAGTTTATCTATCCCCCATATGGAATCGGTCAGCTTTCTGATAATTTTAAAGAAGGTATCGAGGAAGCTGGAAGTTCCGTAACGACTGAAACAAAGGTGATCAAGGTTAATCACGAGAATTTTAATGTAAGAAGCATAACCGTTGATAATAATGGAAAGCAGTATGATATCGAGGGTAAGGAATTTATTTCCAGTATTCCGCTGACACACCTTGCAAAGATGCTTCAGCCTTCTGCTCCTGCCGATATAATGGAAGCTGCCTCTAAACTAAGATACAGGGATATTGTAATTGTGACGGTAATGCTCGACCGTGAAAAGGTGACGGACCTGACATGGTTGTATTTTCCCGAGAAGGACATGCCGCTGGGAAGGATACATGAACCAAGAAACTGGAGTCCCTATATGGCCCCGGAAGGGAAGACACATGTAGTGGCCGAATTTTTCTGCTTTAAGGGTGATAAAATATGGAACTCAAGCGACGAGGAACTTACAGCCATTACGGTAGAGAATCTTGGAAAACTGGGATTTATTAAGGAAAACGAGGTCATTGACAGTTATGTGGTGAGGGCGGCAAAGGCATATCCACTTATGGAAGTCGGATACCGGGAGCCTTATGATAAGATACTGCAATATCTTAAGAACTTCAAAAACCTTCGTCCTATCGGCAGAGGCGGTCTGTTCAAGTACTATAATATGGACCGTGCGATGGAATCGGGGATTGAGGTGGCTGAAGAAATATTAGGTAGGAAGGTGATAGAGTGAAAAAAAAGGTATGTAGTAATGGTGAATGGATATGAAGTGTTTTCTTGTAGTCCCGGCATGGTTGCCGGAGGATATATTTTCAGCAAAGACGGCAGGATCTCAGATAAACTACTGGCAGCCCCTGGGCCTGCTCTATATTGTTGCAGCTGTGAGGCAGGCAGGACACGAGGTCAGGTTCCTCAACGGTGCCTTTATGCGCAATGCAGAGATAATGAAAGAGATCGAGAAAGAGAGACCGGATATTGTAGGACTATATTCAACTACATTCGGATGGAAGAAGGCAAAGGAGGCAGCCAGTGCCATAAAGGAGATAGACACCAACATATTTGTCTGTGTCGGCGGCCCTTACCCGATTGCAATGCGGGAAAAATGCCTTGAGGATTGTGAGTGGCTCGATGCAGTGGTGACAGGTGAGGGTGAGTATACCTTAGTCGAGATGATGGAGAGATTATCTGAGGGTAAGGGAATGGAAGGGGTTCTTGGAGTTATGTACCGTGAGGGTGGTGAGGTAAGGCAGAACCCGCTGAGACCCTTTATCGAAGACCTTGACAGCCTTCCCTTTCCTGCAAGGGACCTTCTGGGTGAGGGGGCAATTAAATATGTTCCGCCACCGGCTACATACAAGAGGAAGCCTGTGGCGGTAATGATAACATCGAGGGGTTGTAACCGCAAGTGCCTCTTCTGTTTTCAGATAGACAAGACCCGTAAGAGTGGAGTCAGATACCGCAGTGTAGAGAATGTGATGGAGGAAATAGAGCTATGCCTGAAGCAGGGGTACCGGGAGATAAAGTTCATAGACGACACCCTTGCTGCAAATTACGACAGGGCAATGCAGATAGCAAAGGAGATTAAGGCGCGTAAACTTGATTTTACGTGGTTTGCCTCTGCATGCGTCAGCCAGGTGGACAAACCGCTTCTTCAGGCATTCAAGGAGGCAGGGTGCTGGTCTATTTTGTTTGGGGCGGAGAGTGGAGTACAGAAGAATCTCGATGCCATCAGAAAGGGGATTACCCTTGAACAGACGCGTAAGGCGGTCAAGACAGCCAAAGAGGTTGGGCTGAAGGTACTTACACCTTTCCTTTTCGGCATACCGGGGCAGACCTACGAGGACGGACTTAAGACCATAGAGTTTGCCTGTGAAATAGACCCTGATGTGGCCAATTTTCATGCCCTCACACCTTTTCCGGGATCCGAGCTTTATGACAATATAGAAAAATACGGGACAATGTCGACGGACTCCAATGACTTTACTTATCAGGGTGCGGCATTCGTACCCTATACCATGACCAGGGAAGAGATATGGAAGCTGAGGCAGTTAGCTTTCAAGAAATTCTATTCAAGGCCAAAGTATATCTGGGGACGGATACTGCGGATGCGGACAAGGGACGATCTGAAGGCAGCCCTTCAGGGTGCAAAGAGTCTCTTCTGGTTGTGGGTAAAAGGAGATATATTCCGTAAGGACAAGGGCGTTACTTAGAGTCTGTTTATAAAGTCGAATAGTTGTCATTTTTCTGTCATTCCGGCTTGTCCGGAATCGTTCTTTAAGAAGGATTCCCGACTCGCTTCGCTTGCGGGAATGACAAATAACTGTAGTTTATAGACAGACTCTACATAATGGGGTTTTTAGTCCGGGAGGGAAGAGAAGGCCGGATTAAAAAATGGGGGAACCGCAGGAGTCCCGGGGTTTCAGTGGCAGGCGGCAAAAATTATCCGGGTTAGGTTATACTTGTCCGGCATACGGTTAAGGTATCCTTGTGAGGTGTGAACAATTTAAGCAATAATTTATGAAGGGGAGGTGATAGGAAGACAGCAGATACAGCGAATGTGGAGTAAGCGGCTCAACCTCGTACTATACAATCTATACAATTTTAAACGAAAAGGAGGCAAAGGGGAGAAATGGGTTTTATAAAACGTAAAAAAAGTCTTTCAATATCCCTGGTATCGGTTCTCATGATACTGACGGTTTCTTTGTTTTTGTTCAGTTGTGCAAAAGACTATGATACTTCTGATCAAATAGCCGCAGCACGGGTGGACCCCAAGATTGATGTCATGATAAGTCCCAGTGATCTTAACAACTGGTTGACTGATGGTTATCCCGGGGATATTTATGGTAACAACAAGGTCGTTGTGCTCTTTGTAGGCACCCAGGACCAGTACGATGCCGGCCACATACCCGGCTCTCAGTTAGTCAGTTATGGTGACATCAAGTCCGACAGGTCGGATGGAGTAAGTATGACCATCGATATGGTTGCCACAAAGGCCCAGATGGATGCGGTCATCCAGAGGACGGGTATAGACGGAGGCACGGTGATCGTTATAACCGGGCCGCGTAATATTAACGGTACGAGTTATAACGCGAAGAATTTTCCATTCATGAATACAGCAAGGGCATACTATAATTTCCGTTACTGGGGATTCCCGAGGAGCAAGCTGAGGGTCCTGGACGGGTTTGTTAATACCACATGGGCGGATGCCGGTTATACCCTTGAGTTTGAAGCCCCCACGTCAGTAGAACCTTCCACATTCAGTGTCTGCAATCTGAAGCAGGATCCCGACAGGTTCAGGGCACCCTTAGAGAAGATGATAAATGTAGCCAA
>QIJG01000157.1 GCA_003232715.1 Nitrospirota bacterium | reverse complement strand
TAGATTTGACCTTTTCAAGAGATGACATAAAGCGCGGCTATGGCGGTATCAGGGAGATAGAGTTCTTTGTGCAGACCTTTCAGCTCATCTACGGAGGTGACAACAGGGGGCTCAGGACCCACCGGCTCTTTAACGCCATACAGGAGTTGAGATTGATGAAGTTGGTGCCGCAGGAGGACCTTGCCACACTCTGGGACAACTATCTGTATCTTAGAAGGCTTGAGCATTATCTCCAGATGAAAGAAGACCTCCAGACCCATGCCCTCCCGGCATCCGGGCAGGAGACGGAGGTGCTTGCAAGGATGATGGGGTTCTTCTCAGCCGCTGAATTTCTCGCAGACCTGCGTCTCAGGCGCATGCAGGTAAAGAATATGTATAACTCCCTGCTCGGCACGGAAGAGGATCTTCATGCCGAGGCACTTACATTGCTTGAGGGTGATCTTGCCGATGATGAGCTCATGGGATATCTATTATTCAGGGGCATAAAGGCTCCGCAGGCAGGTCTTATACACCTGCGGAAGGTTAGGGAGCAGATGCGCACTTTTAAAACACAGAAGGAAAGGGCCGTCCTGAGAAGGGTCGTCCCGCAATTTCTGGAGAAGGCTTTTAATGCAGAAAGTCCCGACAGGGTTTTAAAAGGACTTGAGAGTTTCATAGCAGTGCTTGGAGAAAAAGAGGCGTACCTTACAGGGGTGGCGGAACATAAGGGGCTGATTGATGCAGTGGTTAAGCTTTTCTCCCTCAGTTCATACCTGTCAAGGGTCTTTTTGAGCAGCAACAGGTATCTTGATACACTGGTTGAGGGATTAATCATAAGGAAGACAAAGAAGCAGGTGGAGGCAGAGCTACGAAGGAGTATCCGGTTTGGCAAAGGGGTTTTAGAGGCCATCGGGGAGTACAGGAGGGCTGAAGAGATCCGTCTGGGCCTCTTCTTTCTCATGGATGTCCTGACAATACATGACCTGCTGAGGTATCTCTCACACCTTGCAGACGCCATCATAGGGATAATCCTTGAGAGAATAAATGATAACCAGGGTTTTTCAATCATTGGCCTGGGAAAACTCGGCGGAAGGGAGCTAACCTTTGGCTCGGATCTCGATATAATTTTTCTCTCGGATATCCCGGATGGAGTAAAGGCTGCCGAGAGTGTGGTAAAGACCCTCACCACATACACTGACAGGGGGATGCTCTACAATGTGGATGTGAGGTTGAGGCCGGATGGTTCAAAGGGGGCACTTATCAAGGATATCGCCGGATACAGGAACTACTATCTCAGGAGCGCCCACCCCTGGGAGCTGCAGGCCCTCCTGAGGGCAAGACCTGTTGCAGGAGACTTGAGGGCTGGAAGGGCATTTATGGAGATGGGAAGGGAAGTGTTAATGCAGCGGGGTAAAGAGGTAAAGAGGGAAGATATACATGCAATGAGACAGCGGATAGTCAGCGAGCTGTCTCAGGAGGCAGCGGGCATGGATATCAAGCTTGGACCGGGGGGGATTGAAGAGATAGAGTTCCATGTCCAGTTTCTACAACTTCAGCATGTGAGCGAAAGCCCGGAAGTAGCGGTTCAAAATACCCCTGTGGCGATTAACAGGCTGGCAAAAAAGGGGATACTGAATACCGAAGAGAGAGAGACCCTCTTTAATGCCTATGAGTATTACAGGAGGCTTGAGACCTTCCTGAGATTAAACGAGGAGCATGTGATTGTGAAGGATTCAGGGATTGCAGAGCTGGCAGGGATATTTATGGGACACGGTAGCAAGGACGAATTTTTGACCCACATAGGAGGGCTCAGGAGTTCTGTTTTAAGAGTCACGGGCTGATGCAGTTTCTGAAGCAAAAAGATAGAATGGAATGACTATCGTCAAGACTCAGCAAGAGTTATAAGGATGCTTGTTAAAACAGCAACAGCAGTGTTTTTCCCCCTGGTGGACGGTAGGGGGGTCGAACCCCCGACCTCCAGAGTGCGATTCTGGCGCTCTCCCAACTGAGCTAACCGCCCAAAGAGTGACTGTATGGTCATTCTGAACCTGACAACAACAATAAGTAGTAGTATAATATCATAAACTCTTCAGAGATTTATATTGCGGCGGACATATTATTTTATTTGAAAAATCCCTCCTGACCTCCCTTTGCCAAAGGGAGAGATTATCGCCCCTCTTTGCCAAAGAGGGGCGAGGGGAGATTTTCAGCCGGAAATTTTAATTTTTTCAATTTTCTGCTAAAATGGTAACTGTATTGCGCTTAATAGTTTAGTTGCAGGGAAATGTTTAAACAAGGATTCAGGATTCAGAAGTCAGGAGCCAGAATGAAAAGAAAAAAAGCTAAACAGTTTCAAGATTTGATAGTATGGCAAAAAGCGCATCAATTAGAAGAAATTACGTAAATTGTTAGAGGCATATATTCCAAATCAATTCTGGATTCTGGCTACTGACTCCTGACTTCTTCCCCGGGTATCTTAGATGCCCGGTGAACTATTTCTATTACGCATAAAGACAAGAGATGATGGAAAGAATCAATCCCTCAAAGATATTCAGCCCTCAGAAGGAACTCCCCGGGGCTGTTACCCTTGACCTTAACAGCCTGGTCAGGAAGGCTGTTTCACTGTTGGAGTATCAGATGAGGACCAGGAATATTCCTATTTCTGTAAGCCTGTACGAGGATCCGCTTTTCGTTAAAGGTGACTTCCATCTTTTATCACAGGCCCTGCTCCATATGCTCCTGGGTATTATAAAGTCCTTTGAGGCCTATGAGGGAGAGAAACAGGTTATGCTCTCAACAGTCAAACATCAGGGAAAGGCCGTATTAAACCTCAGTGACTCCATCATTGACTCCTCAGACGAAATGGTCGATATTTTTAAATCACACGATATTCCCGGAAAGATGAGGGGACTGGGAACTCCCCTTGCCCGCAGGATTATAAAAATTCACGGGGGAGCAATGGACTTAAAGCTTTCAAGCAAGGGCAGAAGTTTTCGTATCGAACTCCCGTTATTAGAAACCTGTTCTCCCGGGAAGGGGAACGGGTCATTGAGGATCCTCGTTGTTGATGACGATGCAATTGTTGTTGATGTGTTCAGAGAGTTTCTGGAACTCCTGGGACATAAAGCTACGCTTATGTGCTCACCTCTCAAGGCACTTGATCTGTTGGTTAAGGAAAAGTTTGATTTTGTGCTTGTTGATTTCAGGATGCCGGAAATGAACGGGATAACCTTTATGCAGAAGGCAGAGAAATTTATTGACAAGAAGAGGCTTTGGCTGCTGACCGGTGATATTTTTTCATTTGAGGTGGAGTTGCTAAAGAAGAGGGGCGATATAAAGATACTTGAAAAACCTGTAAGCATCGAGAAGTTCAAGACCATATTTGATAATTTTCTGGAAGATGACCGGTGAGAGATATCCAGGGAGACATCAGCAACCTGAAGACCCTTTCAACCATACCTCTTGTAATGAAACGGCTTTTGGAGACCATCAATGATGAAAACTCATCATTTGTTGATCTGTCCGAAATAATTCAACATGACCAGAGTCTTTCCGAGAGGGTGGTTGCAATAGCCAATGCCCCATATTTCTGGCATTCAGGCTTGATAAATAACCTTGAACAGGCAACCTTGCTTTTAGGTTATGACCTTGTAAGAAGTATCGCTATCAGCATATCCGTCTTCGATCTCCTTGGCAAGGACGAGGCAAAGAGGATGAGGACACTCTGGGCCCATAGCTATGAAGTCGGCCTCATCGCCGGGCTCCTTTGCGATAAGGTGCCGGTTACTGCGGGTGGTGTATGTTTTCTCGGTGGACTTTTGCATGATATCGGAAGGGTTATTCTTTATACTCTTTATGCCCCTGAATACAGGGCTATAATGTTTGATAAAACGGTGACCGAAAAAGAAACAGGGCTCTTTGACGCTGACCACAGCGCTGCCGGGGGCTGGTTTCTGGAGTATTCCCTCTTTCCTGAGGAGATCATCTTCGCAGTGAGATACCACCATAGCCTGAAGGGATGTGAAAGACACAGAGGGATAGTCATCACTGTGCATCTTGCTGAGGCGCTCTCATCTGTTCTTACTACAAGAAATGAGGCTGACGGTGTCTGGAATGAGGAGAAGGAAAGACTTTTTTATAAAATCGGTCTTAAAAAAGAAGACATAGAAGACATTGGGACAATAGTCAGAAAAGAATCCCCGCTTATTGAGGAGTTTTTTGAGATGTAAGATGACCCAGCTCCTTTATTGCATAGTTTCTTAATTAATAATTCTATTGACATTTTAACTCTCCGGAAGTATAATATAAAATATGACCCTGAAAGGAGGGCTGTCCTCAATGTGGCGGAAGAATGCTCTTACAGGATAGTTAGGGTGTTTCCCGATCGAATAAAATTGTTAAGGAGGCAGAAATGTCTGAAGAAAAAAAGAAGAAGAAGAAAAGGATGGCAATAATTGCCAGTAAAGGGTCAATGGATATGGCCTATCCACCACTTATACTTGCTTCAACCGCAGCTGCAATGGATGTTGAAACAGCAATATTTTTTACGCTCTATGGTGTAGAGATAGTAAACAGGAAGAAAAATCACAAGCTCCAGGTGGCCCCTATAGCAAACCCTGCAATGCCTTCACCGATACCTGTGCCTAATATACTTGGCATACTGCCCGGCATGACCTCAATTGGAACAACCATGATGAAGGGAATGATAAAGAAGATTAACTGGCCGAAGATCCCTGAACTTGTTGATGAGTGCAAGGAGATCGGGGTCAGGATGATAGCCTGTGCCCCCACGCTTGAGATGACGGGGGTGAGCAAAGACGACCTTGTTGAGGGTGTTGAAGTCGCCGGGGCTGCCGAGTTTTTAGACTTTGCCCTTGATGCAGATATAACACTGTTTATCTAAGTTTTACCCTGCAGAGGTGGTTTCTTCCTGCAGGGATAGAGTTATCCCCCCTCCAAACTCCTTGTATTGCAGGCCCCCCGCTGAGGGGGCCATTTTTTTGTTCTCCAGGCCCATTCACTGTAAATACCCCGGGGGCTCTCTTTAAATCGCCCCGGAGTGAATGAACTACCCTGCGGCAGAGACCGCAGGGCGTCGTCATAGTGGCTTGAAATTGTATGTCTATTTTCGGTGTCATTCCCGCTTGTCGGGAATCCTTCGACTTGTTCGGGATCACAAGAAAGATTCTGGACAAGCCAGAATGACAGAAATATGGAACTGCGGCAGAGACAGCAGGGTGTTATATTTATAAATTGTTATGACAGAACTCATTAGCAAACTTATTCTTTTGACTCCTTTATTATGCGATCCACATCATCTCTGTCCAGAACTTCATCTTTTATAAGCGCCTCTGCTAAATTATCAAGGACTTTCCTGTTATTGTCCAATACTTCCTCAGCCTTGGATTCCGCCTCGGTTATGAACCTCCGTATCTCCTGGTCCATAAGCCATGTCATCTCCTCACTGTAGTGTTTGGGCTGGGCAAGTTCTCTTCCTAAAAACGGATGTTCCTCTCCCCTCCCAAGGTTCAGGGGACCAACTTTATCACTCATACCCCACTGAGCTACCATCTTCTCTGCAAGGGAAGTCGCTTCTTTCAGGTCATTCTGTGCTCCCGTGCTCACGTCATTAAAGGCGGTTTTCTCAGCAACCCTTCCGGCAAGGGCTACGCTCAGTTTGCTCATAAGGTATCTCCTGGGATAATAATGTCTGTCTTCTTCGGGCAGGAGTTGAGTTACACCCATAGCCATTCCGCGAGGCAGTATGCTGACTTTGTATATGGGATCGGTATTCGGCAACATATAGGCGACAAGTGCGTGTCCTGCCTCATGGTATGCGGTTATCCGTCTTTCCATTTTACTGACAGGTTCTTCCCTTACCGTACCCATCAGGATTTTATCCCTTGCCTCGTCAAAATCACTTGCATCTATTTTATCTTTTTTCTTTCGTACCGCAATAAGGGCGGCCTCATTCACAAGGTTCTCAAGGTCTGCACCTGTCATCCCGGGAGTCCCTTTCGCTATGATTTCAAGGTCAATATCGTCCGCCGGCACCTTATCCCTGATATGAATCTCAAGAATGGCCTTACGATCCCTCCACCCGGGCCTGTCAATAACGATATGCCTGTCAAAACGGCCCGGCCTGAGAAGGGCAGGGTCAAGGACATCCGGCCTGTTTGTTGCCGCCATAACAATTACCTCTTCGTGAGTCTCAAATCCATCCATTTCACTTAAAAGCTGATTCAGCGTCTGTTCCCTTTCATCATGCCCGCCTCCAAGGCCTGTTCCACGGGTGCGCCCGACGGCATCAATCTCGTCGATAAAAATTATGCTTGGCTGTGAGGCTTTTGCCTTACGGAACATGTCCCTGACACGGGCGGCCCCTACGCCTACAAACATCTCTATAAACTCAGATGCACTGCTGCTGTAAAAAGGCACACCTGCTTCACCTGCTACCGAGCGTGCAAGGAGAGTCTTACCCGTGCCGGGTGGACCTACTAAAAGCACACCCCTGGGGACTTTTGCCCCAAGTTTTTTATACTCAGAGGGATTCTTCAGGAACTCTACAGTTTCCTTCAGCTCCTGTTTTACATTCTCCATCCCGGCCACATCCCTGAAAGTTACGGTGGGTTTTGTAACATCATAAAGTTTGGCCTTGCTTGAACCGAAAGAAAAGAGACCTCCGGGGCCTCCCTGACCCTGTTGTGCTTTCCTCATTATGAATACCCAGATACCGATAATCAAAACCCACGGCAGGATCCCAAGTAAAAACTTTCCAAAAAAAGAGACCTCCTCCGGAGATTTAACATTTATAACTACATCCTTGTCTTCAAGCTTTGAGAGGAGTCCTTCGCCCTGGAATGAAGGCAGAAAGGTGTGGAAGTATTTTGCATCTGCAGTTTCTTTTTTGTCAGGCAGAGTTATTTTTATCCCCTTAACAAACTCCCCGCTGACCTGCAGCTTCTTTATAGTTACGGATTTTATGTTACCGGTGTTAAGTTGGTCAATAAAACGGCTGTAACTAATCTCATATTTTTCAGGGGCTTGTACATTATAAAACTGTCCCCAGAAAAATAAAAAAAGAACAATGAGCAAAAGGGCAATGCCGAATCTCCACTCCGGCCTTTTAATCCTGTCAGTTATAGTTTCTTTGATATCAGTCATGTATTAAACGTTATTAAGCGTTGGATCATATGGCAAAACTTTTTATTGAAGAGCCCCGGCCTACTTAATTGATAAGTATCCCCTGATTCACTGTACTATTAGTGTACTACCAGTAACTCACCTATTTCAATCCCCTTTACCCCCCCACTATTCTAAAATATACCGGCCCCGGAGATAAATGGTTGTTCAGTCTTCGAGTTTCGCCATCAAGTTGGCGTATAACTTCTTCACGTAGGCCTTCTCCTCTTCGGGATCAAGTTCCTCAAACCTGTCGAGCCGGCTGATTGCCTCCTCAGGGATCTCCTCTAAAAACCTGGAGGGCTCAGAACGTGTCTTCTTTCCATACTTCAACCTCTGCTCTGTATATGTAATGTACAGCTCGTCCCTTGCCCTGGTTATTCCCACATAGAAGAGTCTTCTCTCTTCCTCTATCCCTTCGTCCCTGTCCGCTGATTTCCTGTGCGGCAGTATATCCTCCTCCGTGCCTGCGATAAATACCACGGGGAACTCCAGTCCCTTTGAAGAGTGGAAGGATATCAGGGTTACGCCCCGCCCTCCTTTTTCCTCTTTCTCTTTGAGCAGGTCTGTGAGTGCCATTGTCTCAAGGAACCCGTGAAGGGAAGGCGAATCCTCCACCGATTCATAGCGGGTTATTGAATCGACTAATCCATTGAGGTTTTCTATCTTCCTGAATGCCGTCTCAGGGGTTTTATAGAGCTTGATTATATAATCCCTGTAATCGATCTCCTCGATCAGGGCCTTGAGGGTATTGCCCATCTCCCTGCCCTCCCTGAAGATATCCCGGTAACGGCTGATAAGTTCAAAAAGGATTTCAGCCGAGGTGACTGCCTTTTGGCTCAGGCCCTCAATCCCGGTCGCCTTCCCGAAGGCATCAAGAAGACCTGCCGAATTGGCCCGCGCATGATCAAAAAGCAGGACAAGCGCTGCCGGTCCAATCCCCCTCTTCGGTGCGCCGGCCGCCCTCAGGAGGCTTTGGTCGTCTGTGGGGTTTGCTATTATCTTGAGCCAGGCCGTGAGGTCCCTGACCTCCTTGCGTTCGAAATAACTCGTCCCGCCTACTACCGAATAGGGTATCCTCTGCCTCCTCAGTGCCTCTTCAAAAGGCCTTGAAAAGATATTCGCCCTGTAAATGATAGCGATATCCTCTGCCGGCATATTCTTCTCGCACATTATCATCGAGATCCTGTTGACTATCCAGTCCGCCTCATCGTCTGTATCAACGGCTTTGAATATATTGACCTTTGGGCCGTCGCCCCTGTCTGTCCAGAGGGATTTTTCCATCCTCCTGCTGTTGTTCCCTATCACCCCGTTTGCCGCCTTGAGGATATGGCCTACAGAGCGGTAATTCTGTTCGAGCCTTACCGTTACAGTGCCCGGGAAGTCCTTCTCGAAATTGAGGATATTGCCGATATCAGCGCCCCTCCAGCCGTATATGGACTGGTCGTCGTCCCCGACTACGCAGAGGTTCCTTCTCTGTCCAGCGAGGAGTTTGATAAAGTCATACTGAACACGGTTCGTATCCTGATACTCATCGACCATCAGATACCTGAACCGCTCCCTGTACTTTTCGAGGACGCCGGAATGCTCTCTGAAGAGCCTCAGTGTGAGCAGGAGGAGGTCATCAAAGTCAAGGACGTTCATCGACTTCAGGGCCTCAAGATACCGGGGATAAATCATTGCCAGTGCCTCTTCTATCGGATCTCCGGACACAACGGTGTCCGGCGGGTCGAAATCGTTCTTTGTCCTGCTGATCCTCTCGAGGATGGATTCGACCTTAAAACTCCTGTCGTAGAATTCAATATCAGAGAGGATACTTCTCAGAAGTGAAACCTGCTCCGAGGTGTTGTAGATGGTGAAGTCTTTGCTGTATCCTATCTGTTCGATCTCCCGCCTCAGGATCCTGAGGCAGAGGGAATGAAATGTTGAGATAACCGGTGTTGCATTCCTGCCGCTTACCATAGACTTTACCCTTTTCTTCATCTCCCTCGCAGCCTTGTTGGTAAATGTGACCGCCAGGACGGACCCGGCCCTCACCCCCGTGTGTATCAGGTATGCGGTCCTCATGGTTATTACCCTTGTCTTTCCGGAGCCTGCCCCGGCAAGGATAAGGAGCGGACCATCGGTATGCATGACCGCCTCCTTCTGTCTGGGATTGAGACGTGACAATTTTGTATATATATCCATCAATGTTTATATTTCCTTTCAGGCGCTCACCCTGCTACTCCGAAAAACGGGTTGCCCGTAGGGGCAGACCCCTGTGTCCGCCCTCTCTGTTTTTTTCCATACCTGACAGGAATACCGGAGTAAAGCATCGGACAATCTATATTAAAGTTTTCCCTTCAATAAGGCAATCTATCACCCGAGGATATTTGATGCTTCTTCCATAAATAAATGGTCACGAAATAAGGTTAACTTACAAGACAGAATAATCCGGCAATCTGAAGTTGCCCGATTCAGGCATAAAATTCAGCTATAAAGCTATAATAAGTCTCTTTATGTATCAGGGTTATCTATAGGGGTGAATGACAAAAAAAGAATATTCCGGGGTATAAAAGAGTTCTTCTGTACGAAAACCAAGGAGGGATACAAGTGAAACCTGATTCACCATTTTATCCTCACACCCTGAAAGCACTGAAAGAGTCGGCATTGTTCGGCAATCTTGCCAAGCCTGTCATTCAGGACATGCTGTTGTCATTCCGCATGGAGACCTGGCGAAGCGGGGCCACTATAATGGACCCGGAGGAGACCGTCCGGAGGTTTTATGTATTAATATCCGGACGGGTGAAAATTACACGAACCAACCCTGACACTGGAAGGGAGTTTATCCTTTTTCTGTTGGGTTCCGGAGATGGGTTTGATGTGGTATCGCTTCTTGATGGCAAGAAACACAATATAGCGGTAGTGGCCATGGATGACCTTGAAGTCCTGTCATCTCCCATTGATACCATACATGACTGGATAGAAAAACACCCTGAATTCAACAAGGCATTCCTGCCTTATCTTGGGCAACAATTACGTCAAATATCCGAGCTTGCGTCTGATCTGGCACTCCATGATACAGAGACCCGTTTAGCTAAACTCTTCCTCCAGCATACAACGCAGAGCAGCAATCCTCATCCAGGATTGAAGCTCATATACGATTTTTCTCATGAAGAGCTGGCAAGCATGATCGGGTCTGTCCGGACGGTTGTGAACAGACACCTGCAGGAGTTTAAAAGGGAGGGCATCATTACTGCCCGCAGGGGCCATGTAGAAGTTAATGAACTACATGCCCTGGGGGAAAAGCTCGGAGAACATCTGAGATCCAGGGGCAAAAGATGAATCATCAGACTCATCAAGACATTCCCCGTTAAAACCCGTCCGGGAGGAAATATTACATATAAGGGCTACAAAGGGCGGTCGATACCCCGCGAATCGTTTTGCAGGTAAAGTTTTTCAGTTATGTTACTTAAGTAGCAGAAACAAGATGCTATATGGATTTATTATAAGATGAACAGCTACCCGAAACAGGCAGGAAATCTATTGTTAACATATCCCGCCGCGCAGGAGAGGGGGTTTATAAATATGAAGACTTCTGATGGTTATCCACTCCCCCCGGGGGCATATCTGCACGGAAGCGGGGCTAATTTTGCCCTTCTCAGCAGGCATGCCACGGCTGTCAGCCTGTTATTGTTTGATCCTGACCCCGCACAAACCGTACAACTTGACCCCTCTCAGAATAAAACAGGCGATATATGGCACATCCGGGTAGAGGGTGTTAAAGAAAACCAATTATATGCATACAGGGTAGATGGTCTTTTTTCGCCTGAGGACGGGCACAGGTTCAACAGACATAAATTGATTCTTGATCCCTGCGCCAGGGCCGTCACCAAACAGGACAGTCTTGATATTGAAGCTGCACTATCTTGCGATCCCCGCTCCCCGCTCAAAGATCTCTCGTTTTCTAAAGAAGACAACACAGGGTATATGCCTGAATGTATCCTGATAAATGACCGTTTCGACTGGCAGAATGATAAACCTCCCGGTCATAAATGGTCTGAGACCATCATTTATGAGACCCACGTCCGCGGGTTGACCATACATCCCGCATCAGGAGTAAGGCACCCGGGAACTTACATGGGGGTTACAGAGAAGATCCCCTACCTTAAGGAGTTGGGTATAACTGCTGTAGAGCTTATGCCTGTACAGGAATTCCTGGAAAATGACACTCTCCGTGTTAATCCGGTTACCGGTGAAAGATTAAAAAACTATTGGGGATATAACCCCATGTTGTTTTTTGCGCCTCACGGAAAGTATTCAGGGGTTGAAACCATAGGTGGGCAGGTTCCGGAATTTAAAACCATGGTGCGGGAACTTCACAAGGCGGGAATAGAGGTAATTCTGGATATTGTTTTAAATCATACTGCGGAAGGTAGTGAAATTGGTCCAACCTTCTCTTTTCGAGGCATAGACAACTCCATATATTATCTTTTAGAGGCCAACAGGCGTTTCTATAAGAATTACTCGGGGTGTGGCAACACACTGAACTGTAACCACCCCATAGTGCGTGATTTTATCATTGATTGTCTGCGGTATTGGGTTGTGGAGATGCACATTGACGGGTTTCGTTTTGACCTGGCTTCCGTTATGGGAAGGGATGAAGACGGTGAAATCATGAAAAACCCTCCCATCCTGGAACGAATCGCAGAGGACCCGATCCTGAGAGATACAAAACTCATTGCTGAGGCGTGGGATGCTGCCGGTGCATACCAGGTAGGGTCTTTCCCCGGAAAGAGGTGGGCGGAATGGAACGGGCGGTACAGAGACGATGTAAGGCGCTTCTGGCGTGGAGACCCAGGATTTACAGGTGCTCTTGCCAGTCGTATATGCGGCAGTGCAGACATATATCGGGAAGGAGGCAAGGAGCCATTAAACAGTATCAACTTTATCACCTGTCATGACGGTTTTACCCTTAATGACCTGGTAAGCTACACCCATAAGCACAACGAAGCCAACAGTGAGGACAATGAAGACGGGACGAATGAAAACTATAGCTTTAATTACGGAACGGAAGGTCCGGCAGATGAGGAGATAATTGAGCGTATCAGGATACGTCAGATAAAGAATATGCTTGCAACACTCCTGATCTCCAGGGGTGTGCCTATGCTGCTTGGCGGGGATGAATTTCGCAGAACACAAAAAGGCAATAACAACGCCTACTGTCAGGATAATGAAATCTCCTGGTATGACTGGCGGTTATTGAAGAAGAATCAGGAGATATATCGTTTTGCCGGAGAGATGATTGCATTCAGAAAGAAACATAAAGTCCTAACCAGGGAAAGGTTCTACGGCAATGAAGATATCCTGTGGTTCAACCACGACGGGGGCAACCCTGACTGGGGGTATTCAGGCAGGAGCTTTGGTTGTATAATCCTTGCTGAGGAGGAGGAAGAGGATATATGCCTCCTGTTCAATGCTGATTTTGTTGAGAAACGTTTTGTTGTACCGCCTGCCCCCCGCACGGGACAATGGCATGTTACAGTTGATACATCCAAAGAGACGCCGGGTGATATCCATGAAGCCGGGAAAGAGGCGGTGGCGGTAAAGGACGGGTATATACTTCCGGAAAGGTCTTTGGCAATTCTTGTGTTACATAAGGAGTAAAAGTCAGCATAAATAAATTCTTCAGGGAGGTTTATTATGGAGACAACAATCCCCTCAGATGTTCCAAAGGGTATGCGTGAAACATACCTTGAAAACTATACCGCCATAACAGGGAATAGTGGAAGGTTGATGCTCTTTGCCGGTGATCAGAAGGTTGAACACCTGAATAACGATTTTTACGGTGAAGGCATCCACCCCGATGACAGCGATCCGGAGCATTTGTTCAGGATTGCCGGTCAGGGAAAGATCGGGGTCTTCGCCACCCAGCTTGGGTTGATCGCCGCGTATGGTATGGATTATCCGGACGTGCCCTACCTGGTAAAGCTGAATTCCAGGACAAACCTTGTGAAGACGGCTCAGGCAGACCCGTTCAGTCAGCAATGGCTGGATGTTGAGCAGGTGGTGGATTTTCGTAACAGCAGCGGGCTGAAAATATTGGCAGTGGGATATACCCTCTACCCCGGAAGTGAGCACGAGGCCGAGATGTTACGTCAGGCAGCACAGGTTGTCTACAACGCCCATCAACATGGGCTGATAACGGTATTATGGATGTATCCACGCGGCAAGGCAGTCAGGGACGAGGAAGATCCCCATCTGATTGCCGGGGCCACAGGTGTGGCGGCATGCCTTGGCGCTGATTTTGCCAAGGTGAATTACCCAAAGAAGGATGGCCATGAATCAAGGGAGCTATTCAGGGAGGCCATCCGGTCGGCAGGTCGCACCAGGGTGGTTTGTGCAGGTGGGGCCAGTGATAATGCCGGGGACTTTCTACAGAGACTTTATGAGCAGATTCATGTCAGCGGCGCTTCTGGAAGTGCCACCGGAAGGAATATTCATCAAAGGTCCCTTGAAGAGGCGATCCGTATGTGTAACGCCATTTATGCCGTTACCGTGGAGGGTGCGAGCCCGGAAGAGGCCTTGAATATCTATAACTCGAAATAGGATGGTGATCAGATGTTAAAATTGGTTTTACTACGGCACGGAGAGAGCATATGGAACATGGAAAACAGGTTTACGGGCTGGACGGATGTTGAGCTCTCGGAACATGGCAAAGAGCAGGCCCACAAGGCAGGTCAGTTGCTGAAAAACGAAGGCTACCCCTTTGATGTAACGTACACATCAGTACTAAAGCGGGCTATCAGAACGTTATGGATTGCCCTGGACGAGATGGACCTTATGTGGATTCCGGTTTATCGGTCCTGGAGGCTTAACGAAAGACATTATGGTGCGTTGCAGGGCCTTAATAAAAAGGCCACTGTTGAAAAGTATGGCTACGAACAGGTTCAGAAATGGCGGCGGAGCTATGAGATACGGCCGCCTGCCCTGGACGGAACAGACAGACGCCACCCGCGATACGATCCCAGGTATGCGCATCTGAAGGAGGATGAATTGCCGGCTGCCGAGTGCCTCAAGGACACGCTCAACCGTGTACTCCCTTACTGGCACGAAACAATTGAACCATCTTTACAGGAGGGGAAAAGGGTCTTGATCACAGCCCATGGAAACAGCCTCCGGGCGTTAATCAAACACCTTGATAACGTCTCTGACGATGAGATTGCAGGGCTCAATATCCCTACGGGGTTTCCGTTGATATATGAATTGGACGATGACCTGAAGGCAATAAATCATTATTACCTCGGTGACGAGGAAGAGATTAAAAGGGCCACGGAATCAGTAGCCAGACAGGTTTCCGTTGATAAAGACAGAACATGAGAGGGGTATCATTACACAGTTTTATCTTTCGAGACAGGAATGGGAAACATATTTAAGGCATACGATATCAGGGGCTTATATCCCGATGAATTAAATGAGGCAATTGCGGGCAGGATCGGAGCTGCATTTATTCACCTCCTGAGTGCCCGGAGGATCGTTGTCGGCAGGGACATGCGGCTTTCCTCTCCATCTCTTACGGAGGCCTTTATCAACGGGGCAATAAAGGCCGGGGCACAGGTAACCGATATCGGAATGACCACAACTCCCCTGCTTTACTATGCCATAAACGAAGGAAGTTTCGATGGTGGCGCCATGATTACCGCATCCCATCTCCCCCCTCAATTTAATGGTATTAAGCTCTGCCGTGAAGAGGCGATTCCTTTAAACGGAGACCATGGGCTGCCTGCCCTGAAACGTCTGATCAGAGAAGGCCCCTCTCAACAATCAAGACAAAACCCTGCGGGTTCCTTGCAGGAAAGTAGTATGCTGGAGAAGTACCTGGATAAACTCAGCACCTTTGTCCATACCCCGCAACCATTAAAGGTTGTGGTTGATGCAGGGAACGGGATGGCAGGACTGGATGTACCCGTCCTGTTCAAGAGAGTACCTGTATGGACATGTATATGGAACCCGACGGAAGATTCCCTCACCACATAGCCAATCCCCTTCTGCCCGCTACCACAAGGGAACTGCAGGCAATGGTTTTACAGGAAAGGACCGATATCGGTGTGGCTTTTGATGGGGATGCGGACCGCTGTGGTTTCATCGATGAAAAGGGTGAAAGAATTCCCGAGGACCTGATGACTGCACTTATCGCCGGGGTTCTTCTTATAAAAAACCCGGGGGCAACAATCCTTTATGACCTGCGTTCAAGCCGGATTGTTCCTGAGACCATTACCCGCCTTGGTGGAAAGGCAATACGCTGCCGTGTAGGTCACGCCTTTATAAAGGCACAGATGCGGCAAGAGAATGCCCTCTTTGCCGGTGAGCTTTCCGGCCATTATTATTACAGGGATATTGGGTTTACAGACAACGGTATTCTTACCATGATCCAGATACTGAATCTTTTATCTTTAAAAGGTATACCGCTTTCACAATTAGTAAAACCTCTAAGAAAATATTACTCCTCCGGTGAGATAAATATGCAGGTAAACTATAAGAATGCCATCTTTGCTGCCCTGGAGGCCAGGTATAAGGATGGCCGCAAGGATCACCTGGATGGATTAACGGTGGAGTACGGTGACTGGTGGTTCAATCTCAGGGCATCCAACACCGAGCCCGTCATCAGGCTCAACCTGGAGGCCAACGATAAGAAGACCATGGAAGAGAAGAGGAATGAGATTTTGAAAATTATTATGGAAACAGACCCTAAGGTGAGATACTGAAGAAGGATAAAAGAATATGGTCTCAGGTGTTTCAGCAGTCTGGAAGTCAGGATGGTCGGCAATGCTTTAAAAAGAGGGGGGAAATGTCCGGAGGAATGACGGAAAAACTAACTTATTCAGTTACAAAGGAGGTTACGTAATGCACACAGCGATCAGGGCAATCAGGGCAAGAGAGATATTGGATTCGAGGGGGAACCCGACCGTAGAGGTTGATATGGAGCTGAATTGTGGCGCAAGGGGCCGTGCAGCAGTTCCCTCCGGCGCCTCTACAGGGGTACATGAAGCAGTTGAATTACGAGATGGGGATCCGAAGGAGTATGGGGGTAAAGGCGTCCTGAAGGCCGTTGATAATGTAAACAACGTAATAGCCGGTGAACTCGCCGGGCAGGATGTACTGAATCAGGCCTTGCTGGATAAATTGATGATCGATCTTGACGGGACTTCCAACAAGGGCAGGCTCGGGGCCAACGCAATACTGGGCGTCTCGATGGCTGCTGCTCGTGCGGCAGCTTCAGTGCTGGATATCCCCCTGTATAAATATCTCGGCGGGTCAAATGCCGTCCTCTTACCGGTTCCCATGATGAATATAATGAACGGAGGAGTTCATGCGAACTGGCAGAGTGCGGATTTCCAGGAATACATGATCGTGCCCTATGGGGCACCTGGTTTCAGGGTTGCCCTCAGGTGGGCAAGCGAGACATACCACGCCTTAAAGGATGTGCTGAAGAAAGAGGGCCACAGCACGGGCGTTGGCGATGAGGGCGGATTTGCACCGAAGGTGTCCTCAAATGAAGAACCTCTCGATCTTATCATCAGGGCCATTGAACAGGCCGGGTACGAACCGGGCAGGGATATAGGTGTTGCCATTGACCCGGCATCGAGTGGTTTTTATAAGGAAGGCAGGTACCTGCTCAGGACAGAGAACAGGGAGTTAAGCGCTGAAGAGATGGTAGAGAAATATGAATCATTGGTCACAAAATATCCCATCGTGGTACTGGAAGATGGGCTGGCGGAGGACGATTGGGATGGATGGAAGATATTAAACAGCAGGATTGGCGGCAGGATAGAACTCGTGGGGGATGACCTCTTTGTAACAAACATCAAACGCATTGAACGCGGAATAAAAGAGGATGCTGCCAATGCAGTCTTAATAAAGCTGAACCAGGTCGGCACTGTTTCAGAGACGGTTGCAGCGGTGAGGCTGGCACAGAAACACGCCTGGGGCGCTATGGTCTCTCACAGGAGCGGAGAAACGGTCGATTCCTTTATCGCCGACCTCACTGTTGCCATGGGGACCGGCCACCTGAAATCCGGGGCGCCCTGCCGTGGAGAGAGGGTTGAGAAGTATAATCAACTCATGAGGATCGAGGAGGAGCTGGGAGAGGCAGCGGTTTTTGCCGGAAGAGGGGCCTTTGTGAGGTAAAGATAAAACCTGATAGTCTCATAAAAAGCCGGAAGGTGAGGGGAACCGGGATTTTTAAATTCATCAACCTTAAAAAGGAGGAACATCATGAAGAAAATAGCCATTAATGGTCTGGGCCGCATTGGACGACTGGTGTTGCGCCATTACCTGTCCAGTCCGCCCGGCGATGTGGAAATCGTTGCAGCCAACGACCTGACGCCGCCGGAGGAACTTGCATATCTGATACGTTATGATTCCGTGCATGGCGGTGCTTCTTTCCCTGTTGAAGCCGGTCCGGATTATCTTCAACTCGGGGCGCAAAGATTGACCATTCTGAGTGAAAGGGATCCAGCAGCTCTTCCATGGAAGGCCCTTGGCGTTGATATTGTGTTGGAGTGTACAGGGCTTTTCAGGAAACGGGAAGGTGCTGCAAAACACATAGCGGCCGGGGCCTCCGTGGTTATCATCAGTGCACCTTCCGAAAGTGCAGACCTTACAGTCGTGATGGGGGTAAACGAGAAACTGTACAATCCCCGGGAACATCATGTTGTTTCAAATGCCTCATGCACGACGAACTCCCTTGCACCGGCGGTTAAGGTACTGAACGATGCCTTTGGGATTGAATATCTTATGGCCACAACCATCCATGCATACACCGCCAGCCAGGCAATTGTGGACCGTCCCGCACTCAAGAGGCGAAGGGGCCGTGCTGCGGCAACTTCCCTGATACCTACTTCAACCGGAGCGGCAAAGGCCACCGCACTGGTTATCCCGGAACTGAAAGGTAAAATGGATGCCATTGCGGTGAGGGCGCCAATCCCGGATGGCGCGATAACGGACATAGTGGCACACCTGAAAAAGGATGTTTCGGTAGAGACGGTAAATGCAGCCCTGAAAGATGCAGCCAACGGAGCGCTTAAGGGGATCCTGGATTATAATGACGATGAGATCGTGTCAGCAGATATCATCAGTAATCCGCACTCCGGAATCGTGGATGCCCCCTCTACCAGAGTGATCAGGAACAGGGTCGTCAAGGTGCTGGTCTGGTACGACAATGAATACGGGTATTCAAGACGCTTACTTGAACTGGCGTCCTATATCGCAGGGAAGGATCAGTTGTAGAGAGATTCAGGCGTACGGGGTATTCTTTTTAATAACCAACACAAAAGGGAGCTGATATGATTTATACGATTACTCTTAATCCTGCCATGGACCGGACACTCTGGGTTGAGAAGATACGGTCGGATGATTCCAACCGGATTGCAAGAGAGCAGAGGTATGCCGGCGGTAAGGGGATTGATGTATCGAGGGTGCTGACAATCCTGGGGGTCGTTAACAAGGCACTCGGACTCGTCGGTGGATTTGCAGGGGAAGAACTGGAAGGACGGCTTCTCAATGAGGGGATTGCCTGTGATTTTATCAGGATTCCGGGCGAAACACGCACCAATATCGTTGTCAATGAGGCAAGTACCGGAAACCAGACCGTCTTCAATGCCAGGGGGCCGGAGATCAGGCCCTATGAAGTAATGCAGATGGTCCATAAGGTGGAAAAGGTAGAAAATCCTGAAATAGTTGTCGTCAGCGGAAGCCTTCCTCCAGGGGTTAATCCGGAGATCTACCGCAAGATCATCGAAATATTCAGAGGCAGGGGAGCGATGGTTATACTCGATACCGACGGGGATGCCCTGAGGGTGGGAATCAACGGCCTTCCCAACGTTATCAAGCCCAATATTCATGAATTGGGCCGGTTGGTGGGAAAGGAGTTGCAGAAAAAGGACGAGATTATCAATGCCGCAAACAGTGTCCTTCAACAGGGAATAGGAAGTGTCCTCGTCTCCATGGGGGCGGAGGGTATCCTTTTAATTGCAGAAAAAGAGCAATACCTGGCTTCTCCCCCCAAGGTGAAAGTAGAAAACACAATCGGCGCCGGGGATTCCGCTGTAGCCGGTTTTATCTACGGACTGTCCAACGGTAAGACCCCGAAAGAGGCACTTACCTATGCAGTGGCTGCCGGGACTGCCACAACATTGAAGCCCGGAACGGCATTGTGCCGGAAAGAGGATTTCCTGGAACTGGTTCCACAAATAAAGATCCGCTTAACGGGAGATAAAGATGACCCCCAATAGCCGGTTTGGGGAAGAGGGCATCCCTGAATGAAACCTGATTCCCCATTCTATGCCCATACCCTGAAGGCGCTGAGGCAATCGGAGTTATTCGGCAGGCTTGATGAAGCCGTCATCAAGGAGATGCTGCTCTCCTTTCTGCGGGAGACCTGGTCGAAAAAATCCATTGTAATGCACCCGGAGCAGACTATCCGGAGATTTTATGTGGTTATTTCGGGCAGGGCAAAAATGACGAGGGTTAATCCTGATACGGGGAGAGAGTTTACCCTCTTTCTTCTTGAGGCTGGAGATGGTTTTGACGTGGTTTCCCTTCTTGATGGAAAGAAGCACAACGTATCGGTAATCGCCATGGATGACATCGAGGTCCTCACGGCCCCCTTTGATACCATCCATGAGTGGATCAAACAACATCCCTCTTTTAACAGGGAATTTCTTCCTTATATCGGTAAACTGATCCGACAGCTGACGAATCTCGCCTCTGATCTGGCGCTCCTTGATACCGGGACCCGTCTGGCCAAGCTGTTACTCAGGCATACAACCAAGGGCACTCCTTATCCACGTTTGAGACTCATAAACGACCTCTCTCATGAAGAATTGGCCGGTATGATCGGTTCTGTCCGGGTGGTTGTGAGCAGGTATCTGCAGGGTCTCAAAAAGGAGGGGATTGTTGTTGCGCGTAGGGGGCAACTGGAAGTTAATAAATTACAGGCCCTGGCGGAAAAAATCGAGAGGCATCTGGGTTTCAAGGATAAGTGATACCTGAACTAACCGGGGTTAACCTGTACTCTCCTGTCTGCATGAACAAAAACCATTTTTTTCTAACCTCTGTGACTTAGGTAGCAGAAGTGCCCGGTGCATCGGTGTATTGTTAACTATCACGGTTGACAAGGTGAACCGCAAAAAACTATCAGGGAGGTAAGGTATGCCGGGAAAACAGGATCTGGTAGTGGCTATTTACAACACCCACACAGAGGCCGAGCTGGGGGTTAAAGAACTTCAGAAATCAGGGTTTGACATGAAGAAACTCTCCATTATTGGGAAAGGGTATCACTCAGAGGAAGACGTAGTAGGTTACTACAACACGGGTGACCGCGTGAAATACTGGGGAAAGCTCGGTGCCTTCTGGGGAGGTTTCTGGGGCCTTTTGTTTGGGTCTGCATTATTCTTTATCCCCGGTTTCGGTCCCATTGCCGTAGGTGGTCCGTTGGTGTCGTGGATTGTTGCCGCGCTTGAAGGTGCTGTTGCCGTTGGCGGGGTGAGCGCCATTGGTGCCGCACTCTACAGCGTTGGTATTCCAAAGGACAGTATTGTCAAGTACGAAACCGCGTTGAAGTCCAATAAATTCCTCGTGATATTCCACGGATCAGGAGAGGATGTGGAAAAGGCACGGGGACTACTGAAGGCCTCAGAGGCAATTG
>QIJG01000054.1 GCA_003232715.1 Nitrospirota bacterium | reverse complement strand
CCCTTTTTAGAAACTGCTACCATGTCGTCAAATCTTTTCATGTCGTAGTACTCTCTGACATCAATATCACCCAGCCTCTTGATCCTGTTGCATACATTCCTTATTGTCTTTCTCGACTTGATCGAAAGTCCTTTAAAATACTCTTCCCATTCACTCCTTATCTCGATATAAGGAGAATTTAAACCAGGATTCACAATATATTTTTTTCCTGCATCTTCAAGTTCTCCTACTATCAAACTATTTATAGTCTCGTCATGGACTATATTTTCCAAAAGGATGATCTGCCACTCCTTGACATCCTTCAGTAAGAAGTTCATAACCGTTTCTGCCAGATATTCGTGATTCTTTTTCAGTATAAATCCACTTCCGGGGGAATCATTGTTGGCGAGGAACTCAATACCTCTCACCGGAATCCCTCTGAAACTGCGTTGACACCTCATCAGCGGGGCTATGCCGTAAATGCCGTCTCTGCCAACGGCTAAAATAATGAAAAGTTCCTTTTTGTCACCAAAGGCTTGCCACCATGAAGTGAACCATTCATGCGTCAGAAACACCTTATCGTTTCCTGACTGTTCCAACAAATTATTCCAGTCATGGTGCAGTTCCTGGAACTCATCAAAGGTCGTAATTATTTTTAACTCAAATCTTTGGTTATGATCCATAATATTGCTTCAAATATCCACCAGATCGATTCTTTTCAAGTCATCGTTGCCAAGACCATACTCCAGAGCGGCCTTATGAATGAAGACCGGTTCAGGCTCAAGAGGTTTTAATGAATGACTCTTCCGCAGGGACTCGATCATCTGCCATCCAATGGAGTCAATTGCTACAGGATCTGTGCCGAATAGGAGTTGGTTGGTCACATCCACGGTTTCCTGATCCCGTCCGTTGAACCATTTATATTCTGCAAAAATCGCATCCACCAGAATCAGCCTTGTTTTTTTTACGATGAGGTCATGGGCATTAAGCATTGCAATAGAATCCTGGATTGTTGAATGAAGCCTGTCAGGAGAAGAAATCGAACCGAAATGATTCTTCATACTTATACTTACGCCTGCGTAACCGTCAAGGGCCTTGAGTACCGGCATGTTAATCAGATAGTCACATCCGTAAGCGCCTTCACCGGCAAGGACCTTGCAGAACTTATTACCAACAAACGGAAGCGGGGTTTTGAACCAGGTTGTCCATGAATAACCTCCGAGTTCGTTGCATGTACCAACCTTTATACCTACCCCACTGTTCTTTTTAAAACCAGCGTAAGCAAAGGCATTATCAGTAAGATCATATATTATAATGTTAGAAGGGGAAACCCCACGAGTGATCAGCCCTTCCGTTACTGCCGAGACGACCTTTGCCTTTGTGAATATCCCCGTGATCTGACAATTCACCTTGATTGCGACCTTCTTATCCGGGTCGGGGATAATCTCTTCCCATGCTTCTTTTACGGTCACCCTGTTTGTAAATTTTTTTATTCCCACCTCAACCATTTTACGCACAGCCGCACCGTCAAGGTTCACGTTATCTTTTCCGCCGCTGCGCTCTGAAGCCTCCGGGTTTGTGATACGGACGACCTTACTCCGCTGCGGAGGATCAAACTTCCTGCTTCCGCACGAATAAATAAGGGATGACAAGCTCAATACCAAAGGGGCAAGAAAAGCATCGGCCAGAAAATGTCTCCGGGTAAGACTGGGCTTCTCAGCTTTGTATCTGCCGTTTGTCATAGGCTGGTTTCCGGCACAAAAGGTCGTCTTCAGGCAATGCTCCGCCTTCTCAGTTACATGAGGGGTAATTGAGAAGGTCATAACAACCAAAAAATTTCTCAGCCACTAAGGGAGCCAAGATTCGCTAAGTTTTTAAATTCTTTTAAATATCTTCTTCTTTTCTTCGTGTAACTTCGCGTATTTCACGGCTAAATTGTCTTCAGGCTGCTTCAAGCTCGTCGGCATATATCTTTACGCCCACACTTCTGCCCAAAAGCTCTATATTAACGTGAAATATATACTGGTCTTCCTTATTCCTGAGAACCCCTTCTGCACCTTTAAGTGGGCCACTTCTCACTCTCACCCTTGTTCCCTCCTTCAGGAAGGGATGAACATCAAACTCTTTTCCGCTTTGTATCAACAACTTCAGAGAATTTATTTCCTCAGGTGACACAGGTGCCGGATAATCCGGGGTTAATGAGATAAAGCTTACAACACCCTTTGTCTTAAGTACACTCAAAAACGTCCCCGGGTCGGCACAAATATGGACAAAGAGATAGCCGGGGAAAAGAGGAAAGTCAACAAATGTCCTCCTGTCTTTCCACTGTCTCAGCCTCTTAACCGAAGGCAGGTACGACTCTACTCCCTTTTTCAAAAGCTCATTATGGACAACAAACTCATGTCTTGATTTTACATAAAGGACATACCAGTTAAGGCTCCCGGATTTCATATGCTATCCTTTTTGATAAATTAACTATCCATTTGCCCAAACTAATAATAACGGCAATTTCCTTAACCTGTTGCTAAAGAATAAAATCTTTTACCTATTTTTGCCCATTCACCCATTCTACTTATTTGCTTTTTCCAACTCCGAGCCTTTCCTTCCAAGCCTCTCCTGAAGTTCATTTGTTACCTTTTTTAAGGTTTCGATATCCTTAGTAATATTCTCGATCTTGCTGCTGAGGGAATCACCATCCTGCCAGAATCTGTTTTCAGTCTCAAGTTCCCCGATAACCTCTTTAACAAGGTCTGGACTGATCTCCCTCGTCTCTTCAACAAAGGCGGCTAACATAAGGAAGTCACAGACTATATTGATAAGTCTTGGAATACCTTTGCTGAAGTTATAAACAGACTCAACAGTCCCGTGTTTAAATATAACCGCATCCCTGTTACCTGCAACTTCAAGCCTGTAAAATATGTACTCCTCTGTTTCGGCCATCGTTATGGGATAGATATGACAACTGATGCTGATCCTCTGCCGCAGCTGGCGTAATTCAGGACGGGCGAGAACCTTTTTCAGTTCCGGCTGTCCGATCAGGACTATCTGTAAAAGCTTTGCATCATCTGTTTCAAGGTTAGACAACATTCTGACCTCTTCAAGCAGTTCAGGGGTCAGATTCTGAGCCTCGTCAATCACAAGTATCGGGTTATGTTTTTTAGCATACTGTTCGATAAGGAAATCATTCAGTTCTCTAAGCAGGGATATCCTGTCCTTGCCATTTACATCCAGTCCAAAATCTTCATTTATCAATGAGATGAGCTGCTCGGAAGATACCCTTGTGTTGAATATTTTTGACAGTACAATATTGCTGTCCAGTCCCTTTATCAGGTTCCTTATCAAGGTCGTCTTGCCGGAGCCGACTTCACCTGTGAGGAGCATGAACCCCACTTTCTCTGTAATGCCGTACTTGAGATAGGTCAAGGCCTTCCTGTGAGACTTGCTCAGAAAGAGAAAGTCAGGGCTTGGTACCAGTTCAAAGGGTTTAACCCTTAAATTATAAAATGCTTCGTACATCCCTCTCCTTTGATTTCAGAAATCACCATCGGCGCTTCATATACTTCTGCTTAGATAGTAAGTCTGACCTGTAGCCATGCTATATTGTTTCTGTAATTATCAATTTCTATATCAGAATTACTCAGATTGTGTGTATAACCGAGTGTTGCTGTAAGCATCCTCAAACTGTATTTAAAGGAAAGACCGAAACCATACCTGTCTACATTTTCTTCCTCGGGGAAGAATTTATAGTATATGTATCTTCCTGTCAGTATGCCTGTTATTCTGGATGTAACCGGAATGCTTGAGCCAAGGGTTAGACCTTTTGACCTGTCTTCCCTGTCAGCTATAATATATTTATCTATATTTCTGAAAGCGGTCAGGGTTACTGTGCTTTTTCCACTATAGCTGATGGATCCTGTTGAAGACTTTCTCTCATAAGCACCCACATTGACGGAATCTGAAAAACTCACGGAAGAACCTGCACTGATTGAAAGTCTTTGCGTTAATAAATAATCAGCTTTAATATTCCATATGGTTGAATCAAGTTTAGTGCCTATTTTGTAGACAAACCATGTCTGTCCTGCCCCGGCATTAAGAGACAGTTTGGGGCCTAATTTATAGTCAATACTGAGACCGGCATCCTGCCTGTCATAATCTTCTGTCCTGTCAGGTCTGTGGGATAGATAGGTATACGCCAATGATGCCTTCATCTTTGAGGATATCTCCTTTATAATGCTTAAAGTAGCTGAATTATTCTCTGCATCATCCCCCTCACCTTCCTCATACCAGAGATTCTCATAAGTGTAGCCAAGCCGTGCCAGAAACGTCTCACTTAAGGGATATTCCAGATAGGGGTTGACAATAAAACGGTTCGAATCGGTTGTATTTGTCAGGATATTGTCCAGAGCTACCTGTCTTCGCACATCAATGGGCACCCTCGCAAATACATCAGAGACTCTTATAAAAAAAATGTCCCTGTATGGCGAAATAGTAGATTCAAGCCTTCCACGTTGTCTTATCTCATTTCTGTCTGAGTTATATGTATAAAAATCAAAATCGAGTCTGTAGTCGAGTGAAAGGTCCACTCCCCTGGCAGCATAAGTCAGAGCAATTGCAGGGCTAATGGTTGTTAAGAAATCATCCTCTTCATCATATGCTGTGAGAAAAATATTGTCATTGTACTCCTCACGGAGACTGATGGCTGGGGTGAGTCTCAGCTCTGCCTCTGACAGGGATATCATACTTACAAAAAAAAATGGGGCCAGAAAGAGCATAACCACTATTCTAGTCTTTTTCATCCCTCACCTGTTTTGATAATAATGAGAATAATTGTAATGGCCACTTAAAAAAACAGTTTCAGCAGCATTGTACACCACTCCAAGGATGTTGGCATCCCGTAACATTGTAACTGCATCTTTCATATTATCCTCGGGAGTGACTCCCTCCCTTACCACAAATATTGTTCCATCGAGAAGAGCCCCGACTGAAAGGACTTCAGCAAAAGGAAGTACGGGCGGGGTATCGAAAATGACATATCTGTCAGGATAGCGGTGCTTGAGCTCTTTCACAATCTCTCTCATCCTGTTTGATGAGAGCAACTCTCCGGGGTTGGAGACCTTGCTGCCGGATGGAAGAAAGACAAGTCCTCCAATACCGGTCTTTATAAGCGCGCTACCAATACCTACCCCATCTACAAGGCAATCAGTAAGGCCAAGTTCTGTATGAATTCCAAGGTAATTACTCAATGACGGCTGCCTCAGGTCTGCATCAACTAAAAGGACCGTATGGTCATATTCCTGCGCAAGTGTAATGGCAAGGTTCAGGGCCGTTATACTCTTGCCCTCTCCTCCTATAGCACTGGTCACCATAAGCATATTCCGGAAATCATCCACTTCTGTAAGTTTTACAACCATGGACTTTAATTTCCTGTATTCTTCTGCTGTCGATGAATCAGGATCAACAATAGTGACCAGATTGGGGTTCTCTATCCTTGCCTGTCTTACAACTCTTGGAACCTTGGACCCCGGAGGGCTTATCCTTTTTGATTTTTCCCCGTTCCCCCCCCCTGCTCTCATTTTGGCGGCTTTCTCAAGGATCTCTTCTATTCTGCTCATCCGGCTTCTCCTTTCATAATCCTTCAGCAACTATCATTAACCCGTTCTCTAAAAAAACCTGTTCTGTAATTGCGCTATTACATTTATAAGACTAATCCTTATATTTACAAATACTGTTTCTATGTATGTCAGGCCCAACAGCTCGTGGATAAAAGCAGCACATATGATGAGGAAATAAAAACCTGCAACTGTGTATATAACCCAGTCTTTCTTCCTCTCTTTTTTTCGTTCGGCTTCATTAAACATCTTGGGGATTACGGCAAGGACTTCCAGTCCAAGGTCTTTGACAGTCTGAACCTCTTTCACCGAAGAATCAAGAGAATCCCGGAGAAAAACTGCCCCAAACCCTCCCAGGAAGCCGAAAAATATACCTGCAAGAATTAATGCCTTCCTGTTGGGACTTACAGGTACGGTTGGCAGGATAGCCGGCTCAGCAATCCTGAATGTCGTTGCCTTATTTGCCACCTCCATCTGCTTTGAAACCTCGGACTGTCCAAGTCTCATCAAGAGTTGTTCGTATATGTTTCTATAGGAATCCCTTTTCTTCTCCAGGTCAGCCAGTTTCTTTTTACCTTCAGGAATATATCTGAGTTCTTTTTCTCTTTGCTTAATCATAACACCCAGCATTTTCTTCTTTGCAGCAAGTGCGTTTATCTCAGACTCTATCTTGTTGAGCTCTTGTTTAAGGCCCTGATAAATCGGGTTAATCGTGCTTATCGCCGAATCTCCCGAATTCACCTCGCCCTCTCTTTTTTTGTCCGCGGGTTGAAGGGACTGCTGTTTTTTAAGGGCCTCTATCTCTGCCTTTAGCTTTAGTACCCCAGGATAATTTTCTGTATAACTCACAAGGAGTTGATTAAGCCTGTTCTGCAGGGACGTTATCAGGATATTGCTGCTGCCTTCCATGTTACTAATAACAGCAACAGAGTAAGGCTCCTCACCTTTAATTTGTCTCTTGATACTCTTCCTCCTTGCAATCAGCTCATTCCTTCTTATTTTTATCTTGCTTATATCGCCCCCATACTCCTTTATCTCATTAATAAGGGAGCGTTCATCTATTGCTACATAGATACCCTGATCCTGTCTGAACTTGATAATTACATCCTCAGCCCTGTCCAGTTTCTCTTTAAAGAATGCCACCTGTTCTTTAAGGAATCTGCTGGCACCATATGCCTCTTCCCTCTTTGCAGTTACGTTTTCATTGACATATGTTCTCACAAGACTGTTAACATAATCTCTTGCAAGCCTGGGGTCTTTATCCTGGAACGACACAATAAAAAGGTTGTTCTTTTTAACTTTTACGCTTGTCTTTTTCTGAAAATCCAATATCATTTTCTCCAACTCTTTATTGTCCGCTGCAAGCGTGTCAAGGTCCAGCTTTCGAAGTACGCTCAGAATCAAACTCCTGCTGAGCATGGTATCCCTGAGCACCTTGATCCTTTCCGTCATTGAAGGCGTGATGGCAACGCCTTTAATCAGATCGTTTATGACATTACGTTCAATAATAATAGAGCTTTGTGCCTCATATTTCCCTGGTATGAAATAGCCCCCCCAGACAATTACAGACATAATGAAAAGAGATACGGAAATGAAGAGATATCTCCTCTTGAGGATCATTTTCAGGTATTTTTGAATCTCTGCATATGGTAATGGCATCTTTTTTACCTTTTCATAATATTTAGTCGCAGCGTCATAAATTATTGCACATGTTGTGTCATTCCCGCTTGTCTGGAATCTTTCTTCCAGAAAGGATTTCCTAAACGTTTTCGGGGCATAACAGACCTTGGGATAATTTCATATTTATGCTCAACTTTACAAGTCGTTATGTATAGTTGCAAAAAAGTCATTTCCGCCCTCCGGTTTATATAGATCCTGAAACGAGTTCAGGATGACAATTTCGTCAATCGTAAGTCGAGTCAAAATATACCCTCCTTGACAATCACAACGTCACCAGGCTCTAACGCAATGTTTTCTTTAAGATCTCCCTCTGTCATAAGGTCCTTCGCCTTTACAACAATAGTCTCCGTCTTCCCGGCTTTCTTTCTAAGGACAAGAACATCGTTTTCCTTGGCAAATTTTGTAAAGCCTCCTGCCTCCAGAATGGCATCAAGTATTCTCATATTTTCACGGTAAAAGACATATTTCGGCTCATTTACCGCTCCTATAACATAAATCTTGTTAAGTTCATTATCGGGTATATAGATTATATCCTCTGCCTTAAGCATTACATCTTTGGAAAGGTCTCCCTTTATAAAAAGGTGGTAGAAGTTAACATCCAGTTTCTTGCCTTCCCTGACAATATAAGCACGTTTAAGGTCTGCATTCTCAAAACTTCCAAGCCTGCAGAGAAACCTGAGCAGACTCGTCCTGCCGGGAAGATTGTGTACACCTGAGGGAACTCCACCGCCAAAAACATATACTTTATTATTTGTAATTCCTGTAACTGTAACCGTTACAATTGGTTCTTTCATAATCTTCTTTAAATCCTCGGTCAGTTTCCCTGCAAGCTCTATCGGCTGATACCCTGAAGCCCTTACATCACCCACTGCCGGAAGCGTTATCTTGCCGTCAGGCCTGACAATGGTGACTGCGCTGAGTTCAGGCTCCCCCCACACAGATATCTTAAGCGTGTCTCCATCACCGATCAGATAATCATTGGCAAAGGCCACCGATAAAAAGACTAAAGAAAATATAATACAGAACAAAACCTTTTTCATCTCTATTTTTCCTCCCCTTTCCATTTTTCAAGAAGACCCATCGCCCTCGCTTCACCGGAAAAATTCCCCGCCGCAATAGCCTTTTCAAGGTTCTTTCTGGCGGCTCCGGGGTTACCGTTCTCCCTGTATGCAAGTGCAAGATGATAACGAATAGTGGGGTTATCCGGAAGAAGTAAGGCCGCCTTCTCAAGCATCTTCACGGCCTCGTCCGCCCTGTCATTCTGTAGAAGAACATACCCAAGGGTATCCATTACACTACCATTGAAGGGGGTAATGCTGTATGCCCTGAATGCAAGCTTGAGTGCATCCTCCCTCCTTCCGTATCCTTCTGCATAAAGGTATGCAAGGTTATTCAGGGCAGGAACATAATTTTCAGTCACTTTAAGCACCTGACGGTATTTCTTAACAGAATCCTCTTTTTTTCCCATACGGTCATAGAGACTCCCCTCAGCAAAAACCGCCTGTATATACCTGGGATTATCTCTTACGATATCCTCATAAATAGTAATCGCCCGGTCATCTTCACCTTTCCTTATATAAAGCGACGCCTGCATCATCCCGGCCTTGACATTACTACTATCAACGCTCAGTCCTTTTTTTAGTGTTTCCAGTGCCTTATCCGGATTTTTCTTATTTATATAAACAAGGGCAAGCACTGTATAGCCATAGGCGGAACGGGGTTTCTGCTTTATCAGCTTGTCGGCAGTCTCCATAGCCTTATCAGTCTCCCCCCTCAGCAGATAGATCCTCACAACCTCTGCCATCAGCTCAGGATTCCCGGGAGTAGCCCTTTGTTTATCCTCTATTTTCCTCAGCGCATCCTTATAGTCCCGGTTTGCTATATAGGCATTAATTATCAATGGAAAAGCCTTTTTAGGGGAAATGGCTTCGAGGTCCTCAAACACCCCCACAGCATCTTCAAACCTCCTTTCAGACAAATAGAGCCGCCCCTTCAAGACCCGGGCAGGGACATTGTCCGGAAACGTCTGTATGGCCTCGTCAAGCACATTGAGGGCCTTCCTTACATCCTTTTTCTGAATGTAATAATTTGCAAGGGCCATAAACCCTCCCGGTGTTTTAGTCTGCCCGGCCTTTTTGAAGTAGCCAAGTGCCTCGCTGTCCCTGCCGGTCATCTCCAGTAGTACAGCCATTTTTATATTAGCCTTGAGATTACCCGGATCCCTGCTTAAGACACTCTTGTACTCATCTGCAGCCTTCCTGTAATTACCCTTCACTGCATAGTAAGTGGCAATGTTAAAGTAAGGGGCAAAATAATCAGGGTCAACACCTTTTGCCTTATAGAGATATTCAAGGGCATCATTGAACTTCCGTCCTGCCATAAGGGCTGCTGCTATATAGTTGTACAGCACTGCATCTGTTTTCTTTTTACTTAATCCCTTCTTCAGGGTATTTACAGCCTTGTCATACTCCTTTTGCCTCATATAATAAGCAGCAAGAATGAGCCTCGTATTCAATACATCCGGAGCTACCCGAACAGAAGTCTCCAGTTCTGTCTCTGCCTCTTTAAACCTGCCCTTACTAAGGTTAAAAAGGCCTTTTTTGATATAAACATCCACGAGTTTCGGATCAATATCCACAGCCCTGTCAAACTCTTTCATCCCCGCCTCATACATCCCTTTTGCCATATAGGCGCTGCCCAATACGTTATGGGCCATTGCCATATTGTCATCCAGATGTATTATCCGCTTGCTCTCGGCAATAGAGTCATCCACCCTGCCCTGCCTCAAAAGTATCATTGCTATCATGAGCCGCGGCTGAACAAAAGCAGGAGCAAGGTCAACGGTCTTTTGAAACCAGTTCAGGGACATCTCCAGATCTCCCTTGCTGTAGTAACTGAGCCCAAGGAAATAGTATGTCCTCATATCGGGCTGCATATTGGCAGCCTTTTGCAAGACGGTTATGGCTTCCTTGAAATCCTTCTGATAAAAAGAGACAATTCCCTTAAACCTGTATCCCTCCGGCCGGTCGGGAAACTTTTTGAGGATTTTTTTGGCCATCCCTTCAGCATCCTTCAGTTCCCCGTTAGCAACATATAATAACCCGGCTCTTAAAAGGGCATCAATATCCTTTGGACTTATCTCTATTATTTTCTGATAAGCCTTTAATGCCTCGTCCCTGTTCTCCAAGCTCGCCAACATGTAGTATGCCTTTGTATTCTTACTATCCCTCTCCATAACCTCATGCAGGAGTGCCCTTGCATCGCTATCGTCACCATTTTTCATGTATACCCCGGCAAGGTCAAGTCTGGCAGGGATTCTTTCCGGATCAAGGGTTAAGGCCTTCTGAAAATAACCCCTTGCTTCCTTTGTCCGGCCCTTAACTAAAAAGAGCTGACCCAGCACCTCATATGCCTCGGGAACATCCGGTTTTTCGTGGAGATAAATCTCCACCTCTTTTATTCCATCATCTGCCTTCTCCGTGTAAAGATATATTTTTGCAAGTTCTAAATGAATGTCCGTATAATTCGGTTTCTGCCTGAGAACCTTCAGAAATTCCTTCTTAGCCCTGTCAAACTTACCGGTTAAAAGATAGGCCTTTGCAAGATAAAATCTTGCTTCAAAAAAATTATTATCCTTCTCAAGGGCACTTTTTAAGAGAACAATGGCCCCTCTGGGGTTCCCGTCTTTTATATATGCAATCCCCTCTTTAAGCAACTCTTCCCTGGGCTTCCCGGCACAGCCTGCAACGAAAAAAACAACCAGCAGAACCAGAAAGATTTTTTTAAACAATCGCGTACCCTCCCTGAATATTCAGCTCACCCCCCATTACCTCTTTTACCAAAGACATGAATTTCCGGTAATCAAGCGGCTTTATCATGCAATAAGAGTTATCAAAATTTTCAAGTATGCTGATCAGATTGCTGTTAATATGATCAGAAAGGATAATCGTGGTGATATCTTTCTTCTTTATATCCTCAAAAAGAAAAGCACCATAAGGATAACTCGTTATTATCAGTCCGAACTCGTTATTGTTCAGTCTGACTTCAAGATCAGATGAATTAGCAATCGTTTCAACCCCGTATCCCTCAAATTCAAGAATCGCATAACATACTCGTGTAAACCCTGACTCATCAATTATCAGTATCGTTTTATTATCACGTTCAGCAGGCATGACCTTCAATGATAGCAAATTTGATGCCTGAACAAAAGAATCATGATTTTAACGGCAGGGGAGTGCTTAAACCCTTAAACTATTCCGTTAAAACAGCTATATCTGTATCCAATAGAAACAACCTTCCTGTTCTCTATAAGGATTGGTAAAAGTGTATCGTTATGATACACTTTTACCAATCCTTTAGAATTAAAGAATTTTAATAATAATATTGTCTCCAATGGACACACTTACTCAATTTTCCAGTCCTTAAGCCTTTTGTAAAGCGCCTTCCTTGAGATCCCGAGCAGCCTTGCAGCCTTTGACTTATTACCATTGCATACCCGAAGTGCATTCCTTACAGCCTCAGACTCCACTTCGCTAAGGGTCTTTAATGAATGAAGGGGCTCCTCCCTCTTTTTCAAGGATATAAACTCCTCAGGGAGTTCCCGCGAGGTAATCGTATCCCCCTTTGAAAGTACCACAGCCCTCTCCATAACATTCCTCAGTTGCCTGACATTTCCCGGCCAGTGGTAGTCCTGAAATATCCCCATCACCTCATCTGATAAAGTAAGTACTTTCTTCTCTCTTATACAGAACTCATTGACATATTCAGATACAAGTAAAGGAATGTCATCCTGCCTCTCTTTGAGAAGGGGCACATTAATCTGTATAACGTTTATCCTGTATAAAAGATCCTTTCTGAAATTACCGGTCTTTACCTCTCTTCCAAGATCGCGATTTGTAGATGAAATAAGCCTGAAATGGACCTTAATCTTCCTGTTACTTCCAAGTCTCTCAATCTCTCTCTCCTGAAGGACCCTGAGCAGCTTTGCCTGAACTGAAAGCTCAAGTTCACCGATCTCGTCAAGGAAGAGAGTACCGCCGGAGGCCTCATCGAACCTGCCTATCCTTCTTGAAACAGCTCCTGTAAAGGCCCCCTTTTCATATCCGAAGAGTTCAGACTCCAGTAACTCCCTCGGTATGGCAGCACAATTCACTGCAACAAAGGGCCTGTCCCTCCGGTCACTGCCAAAGTGTAATGCCCGGGCAATTAATTCCTTTCCTGTCCCGGTCTCACCGCAAATAATAACACTGCTTTCCGAATCCTTTATTGTCTCAATTGTATTGAATATCTTGAGCATTTGGGGTGTTTTCCCGATTATCCGTGGAAGGGATGTCTCTTCCGCAAGCCTCTTTCTGAGCGTGTCTATCTCTCTCTTCAGACGCCTCTGTTCAACTGCCCTCGATAGGATACTCTTGAGTTTAAGATAGTCAGGGGGCTTGATAAAGTAGTAAAAAGCACCATGTGTAATTGCATGTACGGCAGAATCAACGCTCCCGTATGCAGTAAGGAAGATAACAGGAATGTCGGGGTGGTTTTCAGTAACATATTCAAAAAGCTGCATCCCGTCCCTGCCCGGCATTCTCAGGTCTGTAATTATTACATCTACGTCTTCCTGATGGAGAGCTTTCAGGGCCATGTCAACGTCTATGGACTCTACAACATTATAATCAGCTTCCAGAAGAATTGCAGACAGCACCTTGACGGCGTTTGGCTCATCGTCTACAATCAAGACTGTTCCATTGCCCATTCAGACCTCTCTTAAATGCTTACGCGAAGATACAATCTTACAGTAGTGCCGGCACCCTTCCTGCTTCTTATCTCCAGAAAACCGCCATAACACTGAAGGATCTCTCGGGTAATAAACAATCCGAACCCCCTGCCCTTATCCTTATTCTCATGGGAAATATCGTTAAAGCCATTGTCAGCCATCCCCGGCCCGGTATCAGAGACCTCAATCAATACAAAATCATTACCAGAGACCTTTTGTGTCCTTGTCCTCACTGAAAGATGCCCTCCTGAGCCCATCGCTTCGATCGCATTGTTTATAACGTTCAGCACTGCCTGTTCGAGCTGAAATGAGTCTATTGCCACCAGAGGTATATCACCATACTCATAGGTAGCACTTATGTCTTTGGTATGCGTTTGAAGGAATGTATAGATCTCTATCTTTTTTAATAATACGTTTACTCCGGACTCAGACAACCCGGCAACAGATATGGATGTACTGAGGAACTTTGAGATAAAATTATCAAGTCGTGTTATCTCCTCCTCCATTATCTTTGTAAACTCGATAAGTGTCTGTTCGTTCGAATACTTCTCTCTGAGATAGACAACAGACCCCTTTATGGCATTCAACGGGTTTCTGACTCCATGTGCAAGGGTGGAGGCTATTTTACCAATATCAATAAGCCGCTGGGAATTTTGCAGTTTCCTGGCCATTGCACAGACCGAGTAAGGACTGATCTCTACCCTGAGCTCTTCAACCTTTCCGCTGTCAACTCTTACCGGATCGATTCTTACATCAGCTTTAACACGGTCATGCAGACAATTAAAGGAATATCCTTTAAGGTCCAGGGGGGTTTTATCTGCCAGTACCACGGATAGGGCATCTCTATCGTCGGCTAATATCCTTGGAAGCACTTCATAATATTTCATGCCAAGTACTGCAGAGGAAGCCATTCCCGTAAGCTCTGTAATCTCAGTTCCCCACGAATTTATGTATAACCTGTCATCAGTACAAAAGCTATAGGATTGATGCACAATACCCCCTACCTCGAAGAGATGTGACAAGTGAGAATCTTTTAATCAAACCTGCTGTTGTCAGCCTCGATTATTAAGTATTTTTAATTATAACGGATATACAAAAAAAACTCCGGAGATTTTTCTGTACAGAAATTACCCCAGAGACAAGTTCCTACTGAAATTATAATCAAAAATCTCCCAAAATATCAAGGCAAACAGGCATATTTCAGCAATTCACGGTGAAAATCCCCGTTCCAACATCCTGAATAGTTATCGGCCACACACAAACCTAATATTTTAACTCTCTTTAGTGTATACTAAGATGGACTAACAGAAAAATCGTGATCTGAATCACATTATCGCCCGGAAATACCTGGTATTCTGTAACTACAGAGACAAACAATATTTCTGTTACGGTCATCAGAAGGCTTAAGATATCTGCAGGAGCAGATCCGATCCCAGGCTTCCGGAGCAAAACAGACGTGTTTCAGAAAAGAAAAACATATACTATGCTCCTCCTCCTTGCTGCATCGCTAACACTTATGGTTGTCTTATCCGGTTGCGGGGCAAGTGACAGTAGCATTGCTGACTATACCGAAGGAGGAAACACCACTACAAAGGCCTCGACAAAGGCCAAACTGGAATGGGAGGCACCAACCACAAATGAGGATGGGACCCCTCTGACCGACCTTAAAGGATACAAACTCTACTACGGTCCCTCGTCAGGTAATTATACAGGCTACATAGACGTAGGGGACAGAACAAGTGTCAAACTTGATTCCATTGATAAACTACCAACATCAGGCACCTTGTGCTTCGCAGTTACAGCTTATGATACATCAGGAAATGAGAGTGATTATTCCAACCCGGTTTGTGAAGATTTTTGAAAGCAGTAACCAGTCCCAAGGCCGTTTTATAAGTAATAATTTCTAATGTCTCTCTTTTGGAGAAAATCTGCTAAATCCGTGTAATCTTTTATCAAGTTTTTCTATTTTTTCTGTTTTTTTCCGGCACTGCCTTCACAATCAAGACTCCCTGTCACCTTGGGTTCACTCCTGTTCAGCACCCACAGAAGTGGAAGGATGATTAAGACGGCAATGAAGAGAAAGAGTATCCCACCGTTCCTATGCAGGATGCTGTTGGTAAGAAATGTCTTATCCACGTATTCCCCCAGCACTGCAAGTGTAACGATGCGTAGTCCGTTCTTTACAATGGTGACAGGAAATATCGACAAGTACAGGACAATCTTCTTCCATCCCGTCCTGAGAAATACGTGACCTGCAATGATACTGGAGATAAAGAGGACAATGGTTGAACGAATCCCGCTGCACTGCTTCGCAACCTCTATACCGAGCGAGGGCAAATGAAAAACATATCCCTCCTGGACAGCAGGCACCCCTGTGAGCCTGAAAATGAAAGCGACAACCTCTACTGAACCTACCCGCAGGAAATGAATGAGCCATTCCAACACTACAGAAGGAATCGGCACCATAAAGCCAAGGTATAAAAGGGGAAACGAGGCGGCATTGAAGGCCTGCAAACCATAAGAAAATATAAACCCGCCAATCAGGAAAAGCAGGGCTGATAAGGTCATGAGTGACAGGTAGTCATTCCGGTTGAGTCCCTGTCCCAGGTATATCCCGGCCAGGTACAATATGACGCCCGATATTACGACCATGCCACCGGGCACAAAAGAACGTCTTACATTCGAAAATATTGTCTCCCTTTTCAAATAAAAAAAGTACCCACTCACCAGCGGTACCAGTAGTATGTGGGAGTATACCTCCTTATGAAATGACAATACCATCAAGTCCCTGAGGGGGGCGTAAAAAATCACGAATGTTACGGCAGTAAAGAATAAAAAGAGGCGATGTCCTGAAATCATCCTTCTTCCTGTCTGCATGGTTAGCCCCGGCCCCTGACCTGATTCATATTGAACATTTAAATTCCCTGCAGAAATCAGGAGTCAAACGTATAACCTTATTTTTGAGAATCGCTATCTCTCCACTCTTTTGTAACTTGTCAATTACTCTTGTAACAGTCTCGCGCGTCATGCCGCTCATCTCCGCTAAATCCTGGTGTGTAAGTTTAATCTCATAATCAATAACATCTTCACCCTCTGGGATGCATTGTTAAAATTCAACATCTGCACCTTGGCCCATGACTCACGAAGCCGGGAGCACAATATTTGCGACATTTTTATGGCTACTTTATTATGGCCAAGCAGGGAATAAAAACCTTTTTTTGAAATAATAGCTGTAATGGCATCCTTTGTCGCCAATACCCTTGCAGGAATCGTTTTACCATCAAGCAATGATATTTCTCCGAAAAAATCACCTGAATTATGTATAGCAAGGATTATCTCTTTTCCATCTTCTGTTGTCTGAATCGCCTTCACCTCCCCCTCAAAAATTATATACATATACTCATTGGTATCTTCTTCGTAAAGGATTGTCTGACCCTTCCTGAACTTTTTTATTACTATACTCCTGGTAGTTTCACGCAACTCATCATCAGTTAGCGAAGAAAAGAGTTCAATATTTTTTAAAAATTCAATCTTATCCTCTTCCTTCATGGTAGTTTTACCCAAATATACGGCTTTCCCTCTAAAACAGGTCTGAGGTACCTTACCTTCCTGTTTTCTTCATTTTAGCGAAAGCCTGAGGAATAAAACAATAGACTGTCAGCAATTCACGGCGAAGGTAAAAAAAAGGCCTATAAGAAGAGGTGCCCCAAATATATTTTGTCAGGCAATTACAGCAATTATTAATCGTCTCAAAATAGTGTGGACATATTATTTAAAAATTTGCCAAAGGGAGGGATCATCCCCCTCTTTGGCAAAGAGGGGCAAGGGGAGATTTTTAGATTGATGTCGGTTCAATTACGAGACATTTAATAATTACTGTTTATGCTGAAGGTGTGTTTAATAAAAAAGCAGCAAATAGGAATTGTAATGCTACGTCTACGCTACGCTCACCATTTGTCATGGTGATATGCTTGCCTTCACGAGCAATCCAGAAGCCGGCTTTTGTAAAAGCTTTGACAGCCCGTTGGTGATTTACTCCTGACAATTTAGGCATTGGTTACTTCTACATAGCGAGATTCTTTATATTTTCTGTAACAATAAAAACCCATGGAACAATCAGTGTCAAAATCACAATCACCTTCATATCCTGGATTTAATCTATAATGTACCCCGACCACCTCTACGCCACCTTTAATCCCTTTTTCCACATTTTTTTATTATACCCCTTGTAGCCTGTCCCCATAATTACGTCCCGGTCACAGAAGTTTATCTT
>QIJG01000206.1 GCA_003232715.1 Nitrospirota bacterium | reverse complement strand
GACAGGGAATCGATTACCCTGAATCCTATGTTATGACGCGTCCCGCTGTATTTTCTGCCGGGGTTGCCCAGGCCGACTATCACCCACAACTATATCAACCCTCTTCCGCCTCTTCCTTCTTCCCCTTCTTTATAACCTCAGGCTGGGCAGTCTCCGCTTCTTCAGAAGCAACTGCTTCAACCTCCATGGTCGGCGCTATGACCGTTGCTATCACTTCTTCAGGACTATCGAAAACCTTAATACCCTCCTGAAGGAAAAGGTCACTGACGTGTAAAGAGTGACCGACTTTCAACCCGCTGACATCAATCTCAAGATGCGAGGGAATCACATCAGGTAAACACTCGATATCCCACCCTCCTTCTTGACACCTACAGGTTCACCTGTCAATACTATAGAGACCGTTACCCTCACCCTTTCCTTAAGTGAAACCTCATAGAAATCAGTATGCAGGAGCTCCCCCTTTACGGGGTCAACCTGATAATCCTTCAACAGGGCCAGCCTTGAGTTACCATCGGAAAACCGGAGATTAACCATCACCTGCTCGCCCATTGTGGCATTCAGAAAATTAACAATATCCTGCTTCTTCAGTTTTATAGGCGTTGACTTGCCTGCCCTGTAAATCACGGCAGGCATATATCCCTGGCGTCTCAACGACCTGGCAATTCCCTTTCCCGCCTCGGTCCTGTGTTCCGCACTCAAAGTAATCCTTTCCATTTATTCCTCCTTCAAAATCAGGACGCAGATTTTTATATCTTTTTTTAATCTGCATCAAAAAACAGTATTTTTAACTACACAAACAAGGAACTGATTGATGTCTCTTCATGTATTCTCTTTATTGATTCAGCGAAAATACGGGCTATACTTAACCTGCTTATTTTACTACATTTTTCCATTTTGATGTCAAGGGGTATGGTATTTGTGACTATAACCTCTTCAAGGATAGAGTCGTTTATCCTCTCTATGGCCGGACCGGAGAGTACGGCATGTGTACATGCGGCGGAAACCCTCCTGGCTCCCCTCTCCTTCAGAACCTGTGCCGCCTGGACTGTAGTCCCGGCGGTATCGATTATATCATCGAGTATCATTGCATCCTTGTTTGTGACATCACCAATAACATTCATTACCTGAGAAACATTTGCACGCTCTCTCCGTTTATCAATTATGGCAAGTGAGCATCCGAGTCTTTTTGCAAAGGCCCTTGCCCTCTCAACACCGCCGGCATCGGGGGATACGATGACAAGATCACCATTGGGATAGTGTTCTCTTATGTGATCAAGAAGAACCGGGGTGGCGTAGAGATGATCGACCGGAATATTGAAAAACCCCTGTATCTGCCCGGCGTGCAGGTCCATGGCAAGGACCCTGTGAGCTCCCGCAGTCTCAATAAGGTCCGCCACAAGCTTTGAAGAGATCGGGACCCTGGGCTGCACCTTTCTGTCCTGTCTGGCATACCCATAGTAAGGGATAACAGCGGTAATTCTCCTTGCTGATGCCCTCTTCAGGGCATCAATGATCAATAATAACTCCATTAGATTATGATTAACAGGGATACATGTAGGCTGGATAACAAAAGTGTCAGCCCCCCTGACATTCTCATCAATATGGACCATTATCTCTCCATCGATAAAAGCTGTTACAGTAGCTTCCGTAAGGGGTTCACCGAGAAAATTCGATATCTCCTCAGCAAGAGACCTATTGGCATTACCTGTAAGTATCTTGATTCCTTCAGGCATCAGACAACTCCTTTCACTGAATTTATTGGGGAAGATGATCTTGGATTTATATTTTAACTTTTAAGACGAATTTCTTTCAACTCAACAACTCAAAATAACTCAAAATACCGGTAATTACCGTTTCAGGCTCCTGGTGTTTCTTGTTTTTTAAATCAAGATTAGAGTAATTTATAAATAACTCCTGGAGATTCAGAGGAGTAAGGAAATGACGAAAATAGAGATTTACGATACAACATTAAGGGATGGCTCTCAGGCTGAGGATGTAACCTTCTCAGTAGAAGACAAGCTCAGGATTACAGAGAAACTCGATGAGTTCGGCGTCCATTACATAGAAGGCGGGTTTCCGGGGGCCAATCCAAAGGATGCCGGCTATTTCAGAAAGGCAAGGAAGCTGCAGCTGCAGAATGCCGCTGTTGTGGCCTTTGGCAGTACCCACAGGGCGGGAATCAAGGTGGAAGATGACGGCAACGTAAAATCCATCCTTACAGCAGAGACCGGAATTGCCACTATCTTCGGCAAGTCCTGGGATTTTCATGTAAAACATGCCCTGCGGATAAACCTTAAGGAAAACCTCGACATCATATATAACACAATCCGCTATCTCAGGGAGAGGCTGGATAAGGTCTTTTTTGATGCCGAACATTTCTACGATGGCTACAAGGACAACCCGGATTATGCAATAAAGTGTCTGCTTGCAGCCAGGGAGGCAGGCGCAGACTGTCTTGTCCTGTGCGACACAAACGGCGGCACCCTCCCCGGAGAAGTCAAAAAGATAACCTCCGGAATAAAGACGGTCTTAAAAACCCTTATAGGCATACATGCCCACAATGACTCCGAGTGTGGTGTGGCAAACTCCGTGATAGCAGTCCAGGCAGGGGCCCGGCATGTACAGGGCACAATAAACGGTCTTGGAGAGAGATGCGGTAATGCCAACCTCTGCTCCATAATCCCAAACCTCCAGATCAAGCTTGGTTACGGCTGCATCACTGACAAGCAGCTCAACAGGCTCATGGAGACATCACGGTTTGTAACCGAGATTGCAAACCTGAGACACTTCAGACGACAGCCCTATGCAGGGGAAAGCGCATTTGCCCACAAAGGCGGAATGCATGTCTCCGCCATTGCAAAAAGGCCTGAAACCTATGAACACATAAGGCCTGAGCTCGTTGGAAACTCACGCAGGATTCTCATCTCCGACCTTGCCGGCAGGAGTAATGTCCTGAGGAAGGCTGAGGAATTCGGACTCCACATAGACAAAGACTCACCCCATCTTATGGAGATACTGGCCACAATCAAAGACCTTGAGAACAGGGGTTTTCAGTTTGAGGCAGCAGAGGCATCATTTGAACTCATCATGAGAAAAACACTGGGGCTCCACAGGAGGTTTTTTGATCTTATAGGATTCAGGGTGATTGTAGAGAAGAGGAAAGAGGGCGAGGAACCCATAAGTGAAGCCACCATAAGGGTGAAGGTGGACGGTCATATTGAACATACTGCCGCCACCGGCAATGGCCCCGTGAATGCCCTGGACAACGCCCTGAGAAAAGCGCTCGATAAGTTCTATCCTCATCAGTTAAGGGATGTGAAGCTCCTCGACTATAAGGTGAGGGTTCTGGCTGCCGGCATGGGGACCTCGACAAAGGTTAGGGTCCTGATTGAAACAGGTGATGCCGAGAGCAGATGGAATACCGTGGGAGTTAGTGAGAATATAATCGAGGCCTCCTGGCAGGCACTTGTTGACAGTTTTGAGTACAAACTTCTTAAGGAAGAGGAGTAAGGTAATTACTGTACTAAAATGGCAGAGACCGGCTACAGCATAAAACTACCCCTCTTTGAGGGCCCCCTCGACCTCCTCCTCCACCTTATCAGGGAAAACAAGATAGATATCTATGACATACCTATAGCTGAAATTACACGTCAGTATATCGAATACCTTGACCTGATGAAGGAACTGAACCTCGATATTGCAGGGGAGTTTATTTTAATGGCAGCCACTCTTATCCAGATAAAGACCAGGATGCTGCTGCCGGTTGATGAGGATGCACCTCCTGAGGATCGTGAAGACCCGCGGGTAGAGCTTGTTGAGAGACTCATAGAGTATCAGGCCTTCAGGAATATGGCCTTTGACCTGAAAGACAGACAGGAAAGGTGGTCCGATTATTTCTGGAGGGAACCCTCTCTGCCCGAGACTGAAGAGACAGAGAGTCAGCCATATCTCTTCGATGCAAATATCTTTGATCTGATAGCTGCACTTAAAAAACTTCTTGATACAGCACCTCCCGAGATAGTGGCTATCACGAGAGAGACCCTTACTGTAAAGGACAGAATGAATCTTATTACTGAAAAACTCGAAGGAGAGAAGACCCTGAGATTTGAGTATATATTTGAAGACAACCATACACCGGCCCAATTCATAGTAACCTTCCTTGCACTTTTAGAGCTGCTGAGACTGGGTGTGGTAAAGGTCTATCAGGAAAAACTCTTTGATCAGATATGGATATTGAGGCGTGAAACGGATACGAGTGATGGAGTTGTGGAGTAATGGAGGAGAAGATTGGAGTAATGGAGTCGTGGAGTGATGGAGTTAGGGAGATTAATTGATAAAAAATCAGCCTCCAAAATTATACAGAGCGTGTTAGAGCAGATGGAAGAGCTGAGTCTTTCCTGATGCCATCCCTGTATATTGTAGCAGCCATCCTGATCTGGAGTTCCCTTGGTCTTATTGTAAGGTTAGCAGGGGTGGAAGTCCATATCCTCATCTTCTACTCCACCTGTTTTGCCCTTATTTTTCAGAGTTTTATGTTTACAGGCAGACATTACAGAAAGGCATTTCCTCCTTTAAGCAAAATACCCTCCATATTTCTGCTAAGCCTCTGCCTACTGCTGAACACCTTTACATTCTTATTTGCCTACTCAAAAACCTCGATAGCAAACGCTGTATTAACCCATTACATTGCCCCTGTAATCGTCGCATTTCTTGCAGTCCTGTTTCTTGGTGAGAAGATAACCAAAAGGGTTATTATATCAATACTCCTTGCCTCAGCAGGCCTCTGGATAATGCTTGGCGGTACTGCCATAATGGAGTGCTTCAGGAATGTCTTTACCCAGGGCATTCACCTTACCCCTGACCTTATAGGAATAACTTCAGGGCTTGTATCAGGAGTTGCCTATGCCGTACTCATCATACTCGTCAGGGTCTTTACCCAGAAGTTCAACCCCTATGTCCTCGTATTTATTCAGAATTTCTTCATGGCCTTGATATTGCTGCCGTTTGTAAGCTATTTCCCGGCAGACAAGATCTGGATATTTGCACTCATGGGTGTATTGCATTCAACCGCAGCCCCCTTTCTCTATTACAAGGGATTGAGTTCAGTACAGGCAACCAGGGCAGCAGTGCTTGGTTATCTCGAACCGGTTGGTGCTATAATATTCAGTATAATTTTTCTATCTGAATTCCCCCCCCTCAATGCTTACATAGGCGGGGGGCTTATACTTCTGTCAGGATATTTAACAGTCAAGGAGGGTTAACAACTTGAGACCTGGTTTCGGAAGACCTGCCATTGCAGGTGCTGCCTCAGACAGCGATTTAAAACATATTTCAAAAGATATTCTGAAGGCATTGGACCTTATTGAACTCAGAGTTGACCACTTCTCCAGCCTCACAGACGGACACATCGTGGATGTTTTTAAAGGGGCCGAATCCCTGGGAAAACCCCTGATAGCAACGGTCAGGGCTACAGAAGAAGGCGGACGGAGAGATATGCCCGACAGCGAAAGGATAAGGCTTTTTAATCTGATAAAGAGTTCTGCAGACTTTATCGACATTGAGGCAAGGGCAGAGATATTTGATAAAGTAAGGGATATTGCAAGGGATGCCGGGATTATCCTGATAGCATCATACCATAATTTTAAGAACACACCTTCTTATGACGAACTCTCGGGGTTTATAACAGAATATAAGGAGAGGGGTGCAGATATTGTAAAAATCACTACAACAGCAAACAGTAAAGACGACCTGAGGACAATGACCCGGATTACACTTGATCACCATCAGGAGGGTATCGTCACTATCTGCATGGGAGTGAAGGGATTGATATCAAGGCTGTTTTTCCCCTCCGTCGGCTCACTCTTCACCTTTGCCTCCATCGGTGATTCAAAGGCCCCCGGCCAGATACCGGTACTTGAGCTGAGACAGTACATGGAGGCGCTTATCGAAGGATAGCCCCAAATAGCCGATAGAGAGACGGGAATAGAGACGGGAACAGAGTTTTCACTCATTCTCGACAGACATCCTGTCTATCTCCGAGGAAATTATCACGGCTCACCATCCGGGTGAGACAAAAGTGATAATTAAATCCGTTCAAACTCTGCATCCGTCTCTATTTGCAAAAGTTGACTGGTTTTCTATCGGCGAACCCGGAGAGATAGCATTTATTCCGGGAAGGTGGTATAATTTATTAATAGATGGAGAGAGAAAACATTTCAGATACAGAGGTTCCGGTATGAGTGTTACCATTGTGGGTGGTGGTATTTCGGGACTCTCATTAGCATATTTTCTCTTGGGAAAAGACCCGGGCCTGGAAATCAGGGTACTTGAGGCTGAGAACAGACCAGGTGGCAAGATCTGCTCCGACAGTACTGAAGGTTTCCTCTGCGAACGCGGCGTAAACGGCTTTCTTGATAACAAACCCCTTACTCTTGAGCTTGCAGAAAGACTCTCACTCAACCCCCTGAGGAGTAATGAGGCTGCAAAAAAAAGGTTTATTTATTCAAGGGGCAAGCTTTATCCGCTTCCGGAATCACCTCAGGCATTTTTATTGTCAGGCCTGTTGAGTCCATGCGGGAGGGGAAGGATTTTCTGTGAGGTACTGAGCCCTGGAGGAAAGGAAGAAGATGAAACCCTCGCCTCCTTTGCCAAAAGACGGCTGGGGAGAGAGGCTTATGAAAAACTGATCGACCCAATGGCATCAGGCATATATGCAGGCGACCCGGAAAAACTGAGTCTCAAGAGCTGTTTTCCAAGAATACACGAACTTGAAAAAGAATATGGAAGTCTTATAAAGGCACTCCTTAAGCTGCAGAAGAAGGCGAAAAAGAGTGGCAAAAGCGTTGGACCGGGACCCGGTGGAACACTTACATCTTTTTATGACGGAATGGAGACCATTGTCAGGTCTCTAAGGGAATTTCTGGGGCAGAGACTCCTTGTATCAAAAAGGGTAAAGTCTATTGATAAAAGTGAAGAGCGCTACACCCTTTATCTTGAGGACGGCAGTGTGATGGAATCCGATACAGTCATCCTTGCCTGCCCTGCATATGCGGCTTCAGAGATATTAAGAGACTTCGACCCGGCCCTGGCAGCTCACCTGTCTGAAATCCCCTATCCCGCTGTCTCTGTCGCGTGTCTGGGGTTCAGACAGGAAGACATACGTCATAACGTCAACGGGTTCGGCTTTCTTGTGCCTGCATCTGAAAAAAGGAAGATACTCGGCACTCTCTGGGACTCAAGCATATTCCCCAACAGGGCACCTGAGGGTTATGTCCTCCTGAGAAGCATGATCGGTGGTGCAAGGGCCTCTGAACTCGCCATGGAGGATGAAGAACGAGAGACGGGTATTGTGCTTGATGAATTAAAGGATATCATGGGCATTGATGTCTCACCGGATTTCGTAAGGGTCTACAGGCATGAAAAGGCCATACCCCAATACAATGTCGGTCACGCAGCACGTCTTCAGGAGATTGACAAGGCCGTTTCCGGATACCGGGGACTCTACCTGACCGGTAACGCATACAGGGGCATTGGGGTTAATGACTGCATAGAGAATTCCTGTAACATGGCCGGTAAATTATACTCAAAAACTTAACGTCCATCCCATGTGGATGGAGGAGGAGGAGCTTATGAACGACAACGACCAGGAAGTCCTTGAGATGCTGAGGAAGGAAAGTAATGAATTCCGTCATCTCGAAGAAGAACACAGGACACTGGATGTAAGGCTTTCAGCACTGGAAAATAAAAATTTTCAGACACCTGAAGATGAGCTGGAGATCAAGGCTGTCAAGAAACAGAAACTTATCAGGAAGGACAGGATGGCTGAAATGATACGGGAGTTCGAAAAAACTGCAATAATAGACTGAGGAGGTTAGAGAGTGAGAAGCAAGACTATCAAGGAGGGGATCGAGCGCGTTCCTCACAGGGCACTTCTTTATGCAACAGGTATTCCCAGGAGTGAAATAAACAAACCCTTCATTGGCGTGGTCACGAGCTTTACTGATATTATCCCGGGGCACATCGGGATGAAAGACCTTGAGAGATTTATTGAAAAGGGTATCCACACAGGTGGGGGTTATCCCTTTTTTTTCGGCGTACCCGGAATATGTGACGGTATTGCGATGGGCCACAGCGGTATGCACTACTCCCTGCCCTCAAGAGAACTCATAGCCGACATGGTGGAGAGTGTCACAGAGGCACATAAATTTGACGGTCTTGTGCTACTCACAAATTGCGACAAGATCACCCCGGGAATGCTGATGGCTGCAGGCAGGATTAATATCCCTGCCATTGTCGTAACAGCAGGACCGATGCATTCAGGCCATCTCAGGGGGGAAAGGCTATCCCTCGTTAACGACACCTTTGAGGCCATAGGGAAATTCAAAAAGGGACTCATTAAAGACAACGAACTTCAGGCACTTGAGATGTGCGCCTGTCCCGGGGCAGGCTCCTGCCAGGGAATGTATACTGCCAACACAATGGCCTGTGTCACAGAGGCCATTGGCATGAGCATCCCCTATTGTGCAACCGCCCTTGCCTCTGATGCTGAAAAGAAGAGGATAGCCTTTGAAAGCGGCCGGAGAATCGTTGAACTCATAAAGAAGAATATTACTCCACGGAAAATAATGACTCGCAAGGCATTTGAAAATGCCATAAGAGTGGATATGGCCCTTGGAGGTTCAACCAATACAGTGCTACATATTCCTGCCATTGCCCATGATGCAGGTATAAAACTTCCACTCGAACTCTTTGATGAACTGAGCAAGACCACACCTCATATAGCTGACATGCTCCCCGGTGGCAGGCACTATCTTGAGGACCTCCATTATGCCGGAGGCATACCTGCTGTACTCCGGACTCTGGAAGACCTCTTGCATAACACGGCAACAGTGAGTGGGTTGAAGACCGGAAAAATCGCTGACATGGCCGTGGTATCCGACCCCGAGGTTATAAGGCCTGTTAAGAAGGCCCATCACAAGGAAGGCGGGATTGCAATACTGAGAGGAAACCTTGCACCTGATGGGGCTGTGGTGAAACAGTCTGCTGTAAGCAGAAAGATGATGCGTTTTGAAGGCACGGCCATAGTATTCGACTCTGAAGAGGCCGGGATGAAGGCAATCCTGAATGGAAAGATTGCTCCCGGTAATATTGTCGTAATCAGATACGAGGGACCCAAAGGGGGACCCGGCATGAGGGAGATGCTGTCACTAACCGCTACAATTGCAGGGCTGGGTCTCAGTGAATCTGTCGCACTTATTACTGACGGCAGGTTCTCAGGAGGGACCAGGGGTCCCTGTATCGGACATATCTCACCGGAGGCCATGGAGGGAGGACCGATAGCAATACTGCGCACCGGAGACAGAATAAGGATAGATATACCTGAAAGGACGATAGATGTGCTCCTGTCTGATGAGGAGATAGAGAAGAGACTCAGCAGGTGGAAGAAACCTGAACCGAAGATAAAAAAAGGGTATCTGTCAAGATATGCACGCCTGGTGAGTTCTGCTGCCTCCGGCGCAATAATGGAATAACTGTTAACATTGAGAACACAACTTGTCACAGAGCACACAGGGGGCAGAGAGAAAAAGACGGAATATGGGGGCTCAGGAGTGAAGATCGCTATAGGTGCAGACCATGGGGGGTATAATCTGAAAAAACCTCTTTCAGACTTTATCAGGCAATCAGGATATGAGGTCCTGGATATCGGGGCCTTCAGTAATGAACCCTCCGACTATCCTGATTATGCCCATCTTGTGGCTGAAAAGATTCAGTCCAAAGAGGCATGGAGGGGCATATTAATCTGTGGAAGTGGTGTCGGAGTCTCTGTGGCTGCAAACAAATTCAGGGATATAAGGGCTGCCGTATGTCATGATACCTACTCTGCCCGCCAGGGAGTGGAAGATGATGCCATGAATATACTCTGCCTTGGGGCAAAAGTAATCGGAGAGGAACTGGCAAAGGAGATCATAAGGGCCTATCTTCAGGCGGAATTCAAGGACCTTGAAAGATACCGCAACAGACTATCCAGGATAAAGGAGTTTGAACGGGACTTATGATTATGATATTGTAATCAAGATGCCTTAAGAGGAATTGGAGTGGTGGAGTGGTGGAGGATTGGAGGACTGGAGTGGTGGAGGACTGGAGGATTGGAGTGTGGAGTAAATGGTGAAAGGTAAAAGATGAAGGCATTGGAAAAAGAGGTGATACAACTTAAAACCCTTATAGAACTGGCATCTCTGATTAATTCATCTTTTGACCAGGATGAGATAAGAAAGAGGGCTATCGAGGCAACAACAAGGGTTCTGAATGCAGAGGCAGCCAGTCTGTTGCTGTTGGATGAGACCTCCGGAGACTTATATTTTGACGTGGCAACCGGAGAAAAAGGAGGAAGGGTCAAACAGATCAGGCTGAAAAAAGGCGTCGGCATTGCAGGCTGGGTGGCTGAGCATGGAGACCCCCTGATTATACACAATGCACAGTCAGACCCTAGATTCTTTAAAACCGCAGATAAATTCAGTGGTTTTGTGACAAGAAATATCATCTGTGTTCCACTGAAAACCAAAGAACAAATCATTGGTGTCCTTGAGGGAATAAATAAAAAGGATGGCCGGTTCGATAACAGCGACCTCGAGTTGACGGAGACCCTCTCAAATTATATTGCAGTCGCAATTGAAAACGCACGCCTTTATTCAGAACTGAAAGAGACATTTTACATTACAGCCGAGACCCTTACAGAGACAATTGAACTGAGAGATCCATGTACAGGCGGACATACAAAAAGGGTAAAGGACTATAGCATGATTATCGGCAGGTACCTGGGGTTAAAGAAGGGTGAACTGGAGAACCTGGAACTTGCCGCAATATTGCACGATATAGGGAAAATTGGAATCAGGGACGATATACTTCTCAAAAAGGGGAAACTCAGTGAGGAAGAGATGCTGAAGATGAAGATGCATTCGATATACGGGGCTGAGCTTCTACACAACATCAAACAGCTCAGGAAAATACTGCCATCAGGAATCATCATGAACGATATGATGGAACCGGTTATCCTGACGGGCTCAAAGGTGGTGAAATTTCTCTTATGGCGAGAATCCTGTCGGTAGCCGATAGCTTTGATGCGATGACAACTCACAGACCATATAAAGCGACAGTTTCTACAGAGTCGGCACTGCTACAACTCAGACAGTGTGCAGGTACACAGTTTGATCCGGAAATTGTTGAGGCATTCCTGCAGGCCTTTGCTGATGGAGCGGTATCTCTATGAAGATAAAGGTTCTTCTCTTCCCTCAATTCCCGATACAGTCCCGGATGTCAGGGACTTAACCTCGTATATCTCAACAGGCCGTTCCTTGCCCTGAACTATCACCCTCTCCAGCCCTTTTATGGATGTATGTGTGCGGTAGAGAGAATCCGTTGTTAAGAGGTCCCCTATCCTGTTCAAAGTAAATTCAGTTATCAGGATATGGGTATTATACTTCCTTGTAAGGGTTTCAATCCTTGCGCCAACGTTTACATGGTCTCCTATAACCGTGTAATCCATTTTTTTTCCTTCCGCTCCGATGTTTCCAACTACCACTTCACCGGTATTTATCCCAATCCCTGCATCAAATACCGGGTTACCTTCCGACTTCCATTGCCGTTGGAGCTCTTCAAGTCTCTTTACCATATCAAGCGCACACCTCACTGCCAACCCCGCGTGGTCTTTCTGCTCCATAGGCGCGCCCCAGAAGGCAATGATTTCATCTCCCACGAATTTATCCAGTGTCCCCTCCCATTTAAAGATGACTTCCGTCATTGCCCCCAGATACTCATTAAGCATGGCAACTACTTCCTCAGGTGCATGTCCTTCTGAAAATCTCGTAAACCCCATTATATCGGAAAAGAGAACGGTTATCTCTTTCCTTTCCCCACCCAGTCTTGCCATGTCGGGGTTTTTAATCAGTTCATCAACGACCCTCTCCGTCACATAACTCGAAAACATCCTTTGCCTTTTTCTCTTCAACAAAATACCCGTAACTTATTATAAAAGTCCCTTCCGATATGACGGTAAGGAGGGGGTATATCAGATTAAGCCTGATACCATACCCGGTAAAAAGAACCTGATTTGAGATGACAACAATAGAGGTTAGAGCCGCGTAACCGGCAACCAGATATAACGCCCTCTTTTTTTGACCTATGTACAGGGCAAGAAGACCAGTCAGCAAAACCACAAGGAGATCAATATAAACCGGTGTCTTTATTATAAAATTCCTACTGAGAATGTTGGCAACAACAGTTGCATTCTTTTCAACTCCTGACATGTTTGCAGAAAAAGGGGTGTTTTTCTGATCATATGTTGCCATGGCAGTGGTACCGATAAATACAATTTTATCCTTAAAAAAAATAGCGGGGATTTGCCCTGAAAGGAGATCTGCGGCTGATCTGTGAATAATAGTGCCCTCTCTTCCGATATAGTTGATATGGAGCCGGCCGAATTCATCAGTGGGTATGAAGAGTGCCCCCAGTTCAACCCCTGCACCACCTATTATACTCACCTTATCCCGGGCGATGCCCATAGCGATACGGGCAGTCTGGAGTGCCAATGAAGGGAAATACTCACTGCCATATTTGATATAAAGGTTTTCCCACCTGAGTTTTCCGTCCCTGTCAGGCATGGAATAGACATGCCCGAAGGTTGCAGAACCGGCTAAAGGTTCGGGCGGAAGGAGCACCCTGTAGGCCTCTGCAGACCGGAGATACTTCAGGTTCTCAATCCTCGTTATTGCCTGATCATAAAGGATGTCCCCAATATCACCATCAAAAACCTTTCCATCCTCAACCTCAAACCCAAGGGCAATAACGAGTCTGTCTTTATGTTTCCTTATCACTTCCGCAA
>QIJG01000171.1 GCA_003232715.1 Nitrospirota bacterium | reverse complement strand
TTAAGCTTGTAATCAGTCAGGACTGCTGAGAAGACATATTTAGAGGTTTCAGAGGAAGAGATTCCGCTTCTCAGCAGCTCCTCTGTAAAGATGTTTATAAATAAATCCTGAAGTCCCGGCTCAAAAGTATGGTTTTCAACACCACTGATCCTTACAGATTTGACCGGCAGCGCGGATGTCCTGTGAACTGTGTAGCCGCAGGAAAGCAAAAAAGAGTATTGGAGAATGCAGATTATAAATATCAGGTTGCGGGATAATCTTTTGCAGTTTACAACTCTCATTTTCTCCAGTTCCTCAAGTGTCTTATTCCTGAATTAAACCTCTCAAGGAGTTTTTTTGCCCATACAAATTCACCTGCCAGGATAGCAAGGGAAAGGGGAATTACCACAGTTGCAGGCCCCGGAAGCACGATAAGCACAATACCCAGCAGCAGCAATGTAAACCCGATAACAATCTTTGTAACCCTTTTGGCCTGGGGAAGGGTCTTGACAGTCAGACGGCTGACGAATAATTTTAGCGCTGTGTTCATTTGATACTTTATATTATAGATGTAAAAGAGTCATGAATACAAGAAAACTACCAGAACGGGATATATTTGTGCTAAAATATAAATCATGCTGTATACGGCAAATTTTATATCTTTACTCTTGATTGTTCAATGAAAACATATAAACCTCTCTCTTTAAAACAGGTCAGGAGATACTCTTTAAAAGATAGAAAGAGCAAGGTGAAGGCATCAAAGGCGGCCGGGATTTTTCCGGAAGGTGGCACCTTTAATGAATTCATGAACTCCCTGCCGGATATTCTTGCGGGCAGAGACTTCAGGGAAGTGATTAATGCCATAGTAAGGGCACGGTTGAATGACAGGCCGGTTGTGCTTGCAATGGGGGCTCATCCAATAAAGGTAGGCATTTCACCCCTTATAATAGATCTTATGCAGAAGGGGATAATAACAGCCATAGCCGCAAATGGTGCCACTGTAATCCATGACTTCGAACTATCCTATATGGGAGAGACCTCAGAGGATGTGGCCGCAGAGCTTGAAGACGGGACATTCGGTATGGCAAAAGAGACGGCGGTTATGATAAACAGGGCGATAAAAAGTGGGGCAAAGGAGGACATCGGCCTTGGAAGTGCAATAGGCAGGATGATACTGAAGGGAAGGGGCTTTCACAACAGAAGGATGAGCATTTTTTACGAGGCATACAGGCTCTCAATACCCGCTACAGTTCATGTAGCCATAGGTACGGATATTATACATATGCATCCTGAGGCAAGCGGAGAAGCCATAGGCAAGACCAGTCTACTCGATTTCAGGACCCTTACATCCGTGATATCCGACCTTGAAGGAGGGGTCTTTATTAATCTCGGCTCTGCAGTCGTAATGCCCGAGGTCTTTTTAAAGGCCCTTACAGTGGCGAGAAACCTTGGACACAGGGTGAAGAATATCACTACTGTTACAATGGATTTCAACAGACATTACAGGCCCATGGAGAATGTTGTGCGCCGGCCTGTTGCATCAGGGGGCCGGGGTTATTATATTACGGGACACCACGAAATCATGTTTCCGCTTCTTGCAGGAGCGGTAAAAGAAGCATTATCGAAACATAAACAACAAAACAACTAAACTCGAGAGAACCGGTATGGACATAAAAAGACTTCTTGAAGAATCCTCAAAGTATCTGATGAATACTTACAGCAAATACCCCCTTATCTTAAGAAAGGGCCGTGGAACCAAGGTGTACAGCATAGACGGAAAGGAGTATCTCGACTTTGTGGGAGGTATTGCGGTTAACATCCTCGGGCATTGCCACCCCAGAGTGGTGGTGGCAATACAGAAACAGGCCCAGAGGCTCCTGCACGTCTCCAATCTCTATCATATAGAACCACAGATAAAACTGGCCGGATTGCTCGTGGAGAACTCCTTTGCCGACAAGGTCTTTTTCTGCAACTCCGGCGCAGAGGCCAACGAGGGAGCCTTTAAACTCGCCAGGAAATACGCAAAGGAACATTATGGGGAGGAGCGGTTTGAAATAATCACTGCCCTTAATTCCTTTCACGGACGAACCCTTGCAACCCTTACGGCAACCGGTCAGGAAAAGTTCCATAAAGGCTTTGAACCCCTTGTCCCCGGGTTCAGACACGTCCCCTTCGATGACCTTGAAGCATTGCAGGAAACAATAAACGATAATACGTGTGCCATAATGCTCGAACCAATTCAGGGTGAAGGCGGAGTTATAGTGCCTTCACCTGATTATCTGAGGGAGATCAGAAGGATCTGTGATGAAAATGGCATCCTCCTTATTCTCGATGAGGTCCAGACCGGAATGGGAAGGACCGGCAAACTCTTTGCCTATGAACACTTCGGCATAGAGCCGGATATAATGACCCTGGCAAAGGGTCTTGGAGGCGGAGTTCCGATAGGGTCACTGCTTGCCAGGGAAGAGGTGGCAGAAGCATTTGTCCCGGGCAGCCATGCTTCCACTTTTGGCGGTAATCCTCTCACAACCCAAGCTGCGATTGCAACAATCGAGACACTCCTTGAAGACGGTATCCTCCTTGCGGAATGTGAGAGACTGGGAAAATATTTTGTCAAACGGCTGTCAGGTCTTAAAGATACGTTTTCAAGTATAATAGTGGAGATAAGAGGGCTGGGGCTAATGATCGGAATGCAACTGACAAGGGATTGTGCCCCTATAGTCAAGGCCTGTATGGAAAAAGGGGTGCTGGTTAATTGTACTGCCGACAACACGCTGAGGTTTACCCCTCCGTTGATAGTAACGGAAAAGGAGATAGATACGGTGACGGACATAGTTGAAGATATTCTTTCGAGGCTGTCATGAAAAGAGATTTTCTCAGACTGTGGGACTTCGGTTCAGAGGAGATCAACAGTATTGTTGAACGGGCAATTGCCCTGAAGGCCGGAGCAGATGCCAATAAATGCCCGTTAATAGGGAGGAGCCTGTGGCTGCTCTTTGAAAAGCCCTCTACAAGGACACGGATATCCTTTGAAGTTGGTATTTATCAGCTCGGGGGACAGTCCATATATATGAAACCTTCTGAAATTCAGATCGGAAGGGGTGAAAGCACTGCCGATACTGCAAGGGTACTCTCAAGGTATCTTAACGGCATTATTATAAGAACCTTTGAACATACAAAGCTTGAGGAGTTTGCCGCCAACTCCGATGTTCCGGTAATAAACGGCCTAAGCGACCTCCATCACCCCTGCCAGGTACTGGCTGACCTCATGACCATTAAAGAGAAGAAAGGGATACTTGAAGGTGTACGAATCGCATATATCGGTGATGGAAATAATGTTGCAAACTCCCTTATGGAAGCCGCAGGCAGGATGGGGCTGTTGCTGAATATTGCCTGTCCCGAAGGCTATGAGCCGGACCTTGACATACTTGAGCAGGCAAGGAGCGGCAGGGGAGAAATTATTATTCTGAGAGACCCCAGGGAGGCAGCAGGCAGGGCGGATGTTATATATACCGATGTATGGGTAAGCATGGGACAGGAAGATAGTGCTGAAAAGAAGAAGAGAAAATTCAGCGCCTACCAGGTTAATTCCTCGCTGCTTGCTTGTGCAAAAAAGGACGTAATTGTTATGCACTGTCTCCCTGCACACAGGGGCGAGGAGATTGCGGATGAGGTCATAGACGGTCCGCAGAGTGTAGTCTTTGACCAGGCGGAAAACAGACTTCACACACAAAAGGCACTTCTTGAAATACTGATAAAATGACGATTTACCGGGAGTCTTCCGGTAACAGGACTGCATAATTAAATATGCCTTGTGAGTGAGCCACTTTACATAATACCCCTTGGCGGAGTCGAAGAGGTCGGCGGGCTGAATATGACCGTCCTGCAATACGGCGATGACCTTATAGTCGTGGATGCAGGACTGATGTTTCCTGAAGATGAGATGCTCGGCATTGATTTCGTCATTCCCGACTTTACCTATCTCATAGAAAACCGGGAAAAGGTCAGGGCGGTGCTCATAACGCACGGGCATGAAGACCACACAGGAGCACTGCCTTTCCTCATCAGGGAACTTGGAGGTTCAGTACCTGTATACGGCACCCCGCTTACACTTGGCCTTCTTAAAGAAAAGCTGTCCGAACACAAGGTTTCTGCTCCACTCCATACCGTAAAACCCAGGGATACCGTTAAACTTGGCGAGTTCACTGTGGAGTTTATACGTGTAACTCACAGCATTGTTGATGGAGTGGGACTCGGAATCCACACCCCTTATGGTCTGATCGTTCATACAGGTGATTTCAAGATTGACCCGACACCCGTGGATGGAGAGCTGCTGGATTTCCACAAGTTCTCTGGATATGGCGACAGGGGGACATTACTCCTGATGTCCGACAGTACAAATGCTGAAAAAGGCGGATTCACATATTCGGAAAAAGAGGTCAGGAGGGCCTTTGAAGACATATTTTCCGCTGCCCCCGGCCGGCTCATTATTGCCACCTTTGCTTCCAATATACACAGGATACAGCAGGTAATAGATGTGGCCGTAAAACACGGAAGAAAGATAGCCGTATGCGGCAAAAGCATGGTATCAAATGCACAGATAGCCCTTGACCTCGGGTATCTCAGGCTCCCGGCAAAGACATGGCTCAACCTGGATGAAATCAGGAAACTGCCTGCCCGGGAGGTGGCCATAATCACAACAGGCAGTCAGGGTGAACCCATGAGTGTTCTGTCAAGAATTGCAACAGGTGAACACAAGACCATAAAAATCAAGCCGGACGATACGGTTGTGCTTTCCGCAAAGGTAATACCCGGCAATGAGCGTTCCATAGGAAAGATTATAAACCACCTCTTCCGCAGGGGAGCAGATGTAATTTATGAAAAGGTCTCCGAGGTCCACGTCTCGGGACATGCATCAAAGGAAGAGCTGAAACTGATGCTCAACCTTGTAAGGCCCAAATACTTTATGCCGGTACACGGCGAGTACAGGCACCTCATCTATCACTCAAAATTAGCTGAGAAGCTGAACATACCTAAAGAGAATATATTTATAATGCAGGACGGGAATGTCCTTGAAATCAACGGTGAAGGGGCAAGAAAGAATGGAAAGGTTCATTCCGGCAGGATCTTTATTGATGGAAAGGGCGACATTAAGGATATAGTGCTCAGGGACAGATGGAGGCTTGCCCATGACGGCATAGTCCTTGTAATCCTGTCAATGGAAAACCCATCGGGCCGTATCATATCAGGCCCGGACATAATATCAAGAGGATTCATCTTCGAGGAGGCCTCAACCGACGTAATCTCCGAGGCGAGAAGAGTGGTTGCCGAGACCATAACAGGCCTTGATCCCGAAGTGCTCCAGGACCTCACACTCATGAAGGCCAGGATAAGGAATACCCTGAAAAAGCATATTTACAAGACCATGAACCGGAGACCCATGATAGTGCCTATCATATTTGAAGTATAATCTGATATCCCGGCAACCGTTCACTACCTGATATAATTGAGAAGATGAAAAGAGTGATGGACAGGATTTTAAAAAGTACCCTGAGCATCTGTTGAAGACTTCAAGCCTGTCTATGCAATGCTGAAAACACTTGGAGAGAATATAGGAACATACCGGTACAGGGTCAGATGAAAGGAAATCCTTTCAGGTTTTTAACTGCCGGAGCCCATGAATGCAGAAAAAAATAACGCAATATCTCTTACTCATCTTTCTGCTTTTTGCCCTCAGCGGAGGGATAGCAATCATGGCATTATCTCAGGTCACAAAAGACCTGAAGAGCGTTATAACCCTCCACAAACTCGAGATCATACGCCAGAACCTCGTAATAAACCTCCAGACCGTACAGACCAACCTTTACACCATAGGGACAGCTTTTGGTCCGGACCTGGATGTAATCGTCGACAACGTTAACTCCCTCGGTAAGGCAATTACCAGTTGCACGGGATGCCACCACAGTGCTGTACTTACCGGAAAACTCATCAAATTGAAGAGATTCACCGAGAAATACAAGGAAGCGCTCAGCGCTTTTATAACTACCACCGCAAACCCTGCAAGGGTAAAGAGATTGCAGATGGCAACAGCAAAGATAGGAGAACTGCTGTTGCAGAACACGCGTGAAATGGCCTTTATGACTAATCAGAAACTCAAGGAGAAATCCGGGACGGCCTTGCGCAAAGTTGAACACATAAAACAGATCCTCCTTGCAAGTCTTTTAAGTATAATGCTGATAGGCTGTATTATAGCGGTTAACCTTACAAGCGAGATACTCAAGCCGATACGGGAACTCTCTGAAGCCTCAAGAGAGGTTGCTTCAGGCAACCTCGGTTACACCATAGATTTTTCCGGCACCACCGAGTTTGCACATCTTGCCCGGGTATTCAACGAGATGAGTCTGTCCCTGAAAGAAGGTCACGAGAGGAATATGAACTACATGATGAGGCTAAGCGGATTATACAGACTGACCCTTTCCTTCCATATGGTAACCAATAAACAGGATATCATAAGGGAGCTGGTCTTCGGTGTTGCCGAGATCATCAGGGCGGAAAAAGTTCTTGTATTTTTATATAACAGGGAGAGAGACAGATATGCCTCGGCTTTCCCTGCCTATGGCTTCACCGACAGCGATGTTGAAAACTGGTCGTATGAGCCCTCTTTCATAAACAGTCTTTATCTCAAAAGCAATAAACGATCTATAATCATCCTCCCCGAAGATCATGTAACGAAACAACTCCTGCTGAGAGAAACCGACAATATCCGTAACCTGGCTATAATATGGCTGAAGCAGAAAGGGGTTCTTACAGGTTTTCTGATGACCATCAATAAAGAGACTGAAGAGTTTGTTGAAGAGGACATAAGGCTTCTCAGCGTAATTGCAAATAATTTCTCGGTTGCCATGGATAACGCCCAATTGTACAGGAATCTGCACACCCAGATGCAGAAACTCAAGGATACACAGGAACAGCTTGTACAGGCGGCTAAACTTGCTGCTATCGGCGAGCTTGCCGCCAATATTGCCCATGAAATCAATAATCCCCTGACAAGCATACTCGGATATGCAGAACTCATGAGGGAGGAAGAAGATATTGAGAGTATCATGCGTGATCTTGAGATTATCGAATCCGAATCTCTCAGGGCAAGAGATATTGTCCGGCAGTTACTGGAATTCTCAAAAAAATGGCCTCTCAAAATAAGCAAGGTCGATATCAACAGGCTACTTAAAGAGGTAATCGAACTCGTCTCTCTCAACCTCAAGGATTCCGAAATTAATATTGTCGAGAATTTTTCTCATACACCCCAAATAAATGCAGATGCAAGTCAGCTCAAGCAGGTCTTTCTCAACCTGTTCAACAACGCCGTACAGTCAATGTCAAATGGCGGCACCCTCAGCATTGGGACTGCAAAAATAGATAACTCAGTGATGATCGAGGTCTCTGACACGGGCACAGGCATTCCCGACAACGTAGCCCAGAAAATATTCGAACCCTTCTTCACAACTAAAAAGGACAGGGGAACAGGCCTGGGGCTTCCCATAAGTTACAGGATAATTAAAAAACATGGAGGGAAAATAGAGGTTAAACAGAGGGTGGATAAAGGGACAACCTTCAGAGTAATATTGCCGATCAGGATATCTTCTTTATAAATATCTCCTTAGCAATATCGATATCAATTGCAACAGTGGTTTCATCAACCTGAACTACAACTGATGGCCATTTCTGGAGGAGCTTTAATTTGGAACCGGCATTTATGCCTATTGAATTCAACCTGTTAAGACGTGACGGATCTGAAGAAACGATATAGACAATCCTGCCCCTTTGTCCCACTTCAAAATCAGCAAGCCTCATAACCAGTGGTTCCACATCCACCCTGTATTTCTTGCAACACTCCCCTCTTGGAATGGGCTTGTCGTGAGGACATGTCGGGGGGTGGCCAAGAAAGGTACAGACGCTGTCGGTCAGTTCCTTGCTAAGGATATGTTCCATCCTGCAGGCATCCTCATGGATATATTCTTCTTTCATCTCAAAGACATCCGCAAAAAGCCTCTCGGCAAGCCTGTGTCTCCGTACCACGCCCTCGGCAATCTCTCTGCCTTTGGGAGTGAATTCCACGTCTCCCCCCTCAACGGTGATGAGCCCACTCTTCTGCAATTCAGCAACAGTCTCATCTATACCTTCATCATCAGAGCAACCTTTAAGGCGTTTGAGCCCCCCCTTGTTCTCTTCTTCAAGAACCCACAAGAGTTCCAGCGCCTCTTCCTCTCTTTCCTGTTCCAATTTTTCCATTTTAATTTTTTTAAAAAACCCCTGCCTTACCCTACAGACCCGGCCTCTTCTTATGCCAGTCTGTTGACTGCTCATAGGCATACGAAACCCTTAGAACAGTCTCCTCATCAAAATGTTTCCCGATAACCTGAAACCCGATGGGAAGGCCTTCAGAGGTATATCCGCAGGGGATGGATATTGCAGGCACACCTGCGAGATTAACGGATATGGTAAAGATATCACTGAGGTACATCTGTAGGGGGTCCGAGACCTTATCACCAATTCTGAAAGCAGCACTGGGACTTGTCGGGGTTACTATAACATCAACATTCTTAAATGTCTCTTCGAAGTCCGTCTTTATAAGGGTCCTCACCTGTTGAGCTTTTTTATAATAGGCATCGTAATAACCAGCCGAAAGGGCGTAAGCGCCAAGCATTATTCTCCGCTTCACTTCAGGGCCGAACCCCTGAGCCCTTGTCTCCATATACATATCAATCAGGTCTTTACCTTCCGCCCTGAATCCATACTTCACACCGTCAAAACGGGCAAGATTCGAGCTTGCCTCAGATGTGGCAAGGATATAGTAAGCAGCAACTGCATACCCGGTGTGCGGCAGTGATACCTCAACGATCTCTGCTCCGAGCCGCTCAAGCACTCCTGCGGCGTCCCTGACGCCCAGCTCCACCTCGGGGTCAAGACCTTCTATAAAATATTCCTTCGGCACGCCGACTTTCAGTCCCTTGATCTCACGGTCGAGTCCTGCTGTAAAGTCAGGCACCTCTACAGGTACGGATGTGCTGTCCATCGGGTCCCGGCCTGAGATGACGTTCAGAAGAAGGGCGGCGTCCTTTACGTTTTTTGTTATGGGGCCGATCTGATCAAATGACGATGCAAAGGCAACAAGCCCGTATCGCGATACCCTTCCATATGTAGGCTTGAACCCTACCACTCCACAGAAGGCAGCGGGCTGCCTTATCGACCCTCCTGTATCAGAGCCGAGGGCCCCCAGGCACTCATCTGCCGCCACCGCTGCAGCAGACCCCCCGCTTGATCCGCCCGGAACCCGCTCCAGGTCCCAGGGATTATGCGTCACAAAATATCCTGAATTTTCAGTGGATGAACCCATGGCAAACTCGTCGAGATTTGTCTTGCCAATCAGGATGTAGCCGCTCTTAAAGAGCCTTTCAGTCACGTAACTTTCATAGGGAGGAAGAAAACCCTCGAGTATTTTTGAAGCGCAGGTTGTCTGAATCCCTTTTATGCAGATATTGTCTTTTATAGCGAGTGGAATACCGGAAAGAAGGCCTCTTTTTTCAGATCCCTTCAGGTCTTCCATACGGTCATATGCCCTGTCCCTCGTTAAAGAGACAAAAGACCTTACCCTGTCATCAACAGCTTCAATCCTGCTGAATACAGAGTCCAGTATCTCTCTTGAAGAAATCTCATCCTTCTCTAATAAATCCAGAGCTTCAGAGATGCCAAGCCTGAAGAGTTCCAAATTAGCCCCCTATCTGAAGTTAATGGTTTTAATTATATAGTCTCAACAAAGAAGTTTGCAAGTTCTACACCTGCTGAATTAAACTATCTGTAAATATGGATCCTGTAACTCATATCCTCACAGGTACGCTGCTGTCTAAATGTTTTCCAAAAAGGAAGGGATCTCTTGCAACGCTTGTATTTGCAGCTAATGCCCCGGACCTTGACTATATAACATACCTGTGGGGAGCAGATGTCTTTCTGAGATATCACAGGGGGATTACTCATGGCATAGGGTGTCTTGTCCTGTTTTCCCTGCTCATGGGGTTTTTAATGCATGGAATCTTCAGAAAGGGATTTATTTACTTCTCGGTGATATCATTTGCAGGCTACGGCAGTCATCTCATACTGGACCTCTTCAACCGCTATCCTGTAAGAATCTTCTCTCCCCTTGACTGGTCAAAGTACTCGCTGGACCTCCTCTTTGTCATTGACCCCTATATTACAGGAGCTCTCCTGGTGGGTGTGATACTGACCATGAAGAAAGATAACATGAAACGGCTGATAGCTGTGGCAACGATGGTCTTAATCTCCCTTTATGTGACCGGCAGGTTCTATCTCAAAGGGTTTGCTGAGGATTTTCTCAGAACACGCATGGACGAATATCATTACCACCTCTTTCCACTGCCAAACGACTTTTTGAGATGGTGGTTTGTCACGGATTCAGGGAAGGTATATAAAGTTGGGACGGTTGATCTGTTTACAAGGAGGGTCAGCGTTAATGATAAGTTCATTTATTCAGAAAAAGCACCGGAGATAAAGGAATCAAAGCAGTTACGGGTTGTAAAGAACTTCCTCTACTTTTCGAGATTTCCCATGCCCGGGATCAAAAGGGAAGGGGATGAGACGATTGTAACCTGGCGTGAACTCTCATTTTCATTTCTCCCTGGAGAGCAGTTTATTGCACGGGTAAAGTTTGATAAAATGGGAAGGGCCGCGCAGGAGTACATTAAATTTTAGGCATGCCCGCCGGAAGAAGATTGGAGGAATGGAGAATTGGAGTGATGGAGTGATGGAGTGATGGAGTGATGGAGTGATGGAGTGATGGAGTGATGGAGTGATGGAGTGATGGAGTGATGGAGTGATG
>QIJG01000037.1 GCA_003232715.1 Nitrospirota bacterium | reverse complement strand
CCCGGCTCATCAAAAACTCCGAAAGGTCAATGGCTGAGCGGTTATCTTTGAGCACAAGAGGCACAATCGGAGTTTGCGACAGACCTGTATCCACACCAATCGAATGAAGTCCATTGACAAGGTAGTTCCTGTTCTTCCAGAGTCTCTCCACCAGGGAGAGGTCATTAAGAATAATATTGACAGCCTCAATAGAGGCTGCGATGAGATGTGCCGGCAGTGCAGTAGAATATATAAATGTCCTTGAAGTGTTTATCAGCCATTCGGTTACAACCCCTGTAGCTGCAACAAAGGCACCATAGGAGCCTGCAGCCTTTGAGAGGGTCCCCATCTGTATTATAAAGGGCTCGGGAGAAAGACCGAAGTGACTGAGTGCCCCCCTCTGTGCATCGTCTATATAAAGCGTTGCATCATACCTGAAAGCCAATTCCCGCAATTCTCCTACAGGGGCAATATCTCCATCCATGCTGAAGACAGAGTCTGTGATTATCACTGATTTTCCACTCGTGTCTCTGTGCAACAGCCCATTGAGGTGCTCCATATCCCTATGCCTGTAAATGAAGACGCGGGCCTTGCTGAGACGGCATCCGTCTATAAGGCTGGCATGATTGAGTTCATCACTGAAGATTGTTGTATTGCCATCGGATATTGCAGGGATAACTCCGGTGTTTGCCGCATATCCGGAACCGAATATGATAGATGCCTCTGTACCCTTGAGACTTGTTGTAAGACTTTCGAGCCTCTGGTGAAGACCTGTTCCACCTGATATGAGCCTTGATGCGCCGCTGCCTGCGCCATATGCTTCAACAGCCCTGACAACAGCCGCCTTTATGGAGTGGTGATTACAAAGGCCAAGATAATCGTTAGAGGAGAAATTAATCAAGGAGACTTTCCCCATCTTTACTATCCTGCCCTGAGGGGAATCTCGATCGCTTATACTCCTGAAAAGTCCCTTCTGTATTAACCCTTCAAGCCTTTTTTCAAACACGGGATATTTTAGCAGAAGTGGCCATGGATTGTTTAGTATTACTAAAATAACCTCTCACAGGCAAGATTGCCGGCAGGAAACCTGTCATCTCTCCATCAAAAAAGGGTGCTTCCTTTTTCCAGGAAGCACCCTTTTATAAAAACAAATCGTTTATCTGTTTACTATCAAAATTGACTACAACCCTTTTCCAATCAGGCGCCTGCTTTCTTATAAATGCTCAGTCTATGGTACCTGATATATCTTTTGAATATGTAACCCCCTCCCACACTACTTTAACAACAGCTGCAACATTTTTCGGAGGATCAGTATCATTGGGATCGCTGTCTGTGAGGGTAAAACTGAATATTACAGGGAATTTAGTCAACCTGTCCGCAAGAGGGCTTGATAGATTATTGACAGTTAATTTCCCACCATCTGAACTGACACTAATGGTTGTACCAGGTGAAGGATGGTTCAGGTTCGTATCACCAACTATGACATAGAAGGTTTGCGAGCCTCCGTTAGCTATAGTAAAGGTTGAGGGAGTAACGGCAAAATTAACAGGCTCCCATGTAAGCATAACTTTAGTCCATTGAAATATCATTCTGCCCAGTTCCCTACCCGTACATGTATAAGCAGGATTTGCATCCGGACCATCCCAGCAGCCGTTAGGACCATCGTACTGACCATTCTCATTTACATCTATGTATTCCTCAAACGGATCACTGCCGGTTCCGTCATCCCTCACACCGTTGTCATTCTTATCTATAAACGGCTCCCCGATGTCTGTAAATTTCTCTCCAGGATCATAAATACCATTTGCATTAGTATCCACAAAGCTCTCTTCCCCCATAACCGTTGCAAGGACGGTAACCCATCCATCACGAGGATTGTTTGCTGTGTTTATCCCCCAGGTATTAGACACATATGTCTTAAGTGCTGTCTCGTCGGCATCTGCAACTACATCCGCGGGCATGGGGTTCTGGGTCCTGAAGATTACCGAGCCAGCACCAGTGGAGTCAACATTTACGTTTCTGTCTATTGCCCCGGCCTCTGTATAGAAGGAAATGGATGTCCCTTCAAGTACATTGTAGTTGCCAAACCTGTCCGCTACAAAGGCGGAGATGGTTGCTTGACAGTTCACAATATTGAGACACGGATGATTTATAACATCAGGAACAAGGGTGAAACTCCTGGAAGTAGGTACCCCGCCACCAATGGATATCGGTGACGACGATGACGATAATGTACTACCATTGACATCCACGGAGGCCTTTATCATGACAGGCCCAGCCACATAGCCACTGTGAAGGAAGGTAGCAGCCTCACCATTTCGCGTTGATGTGGTAGTGGGATCTAAATACTCGCTCCCATTGAGCCCGGTCATGGTAAATGTCACTAAGGTGCCATCTACCACAGGATTACCATTTACGTCCTTTACAAGGAAGGTTATGGTTGATGTCTCTGTCTGACCAGTGCCCTTTATGCCTATAACCTGTGGCGAGGCAGAGGAAAACTCAATACTTCCCGCGTCTGCACCCAAAATACTAACCGATACCGTGCTGCTTATACTCCCTGCTGTTGCGGTTATGATTACCGTGCCTGCACTTGTCAACCCTGCTTTAAAGGTTGCAGTTGCCACACCGTTATAAGTGTTAGCCTGCGGATTTATCACACCAAGCGAAGAATCACTGAGAGAAAAACTTACCACGGTTCCATTGGGCACATTACCACCATTGCTGTCCTTGACAGTGGCTTCTATGCTCGATGACCCTCCCACTGTTACGGATGCCGGGGTTGTTGTAACTGTCACAGTAGCCACTATATCCAGAACGCTAACCGATACCGTGTTGCTCACACTTCCCGCTGTAGCAGTTATGGTTACAGTGCCTGCAGTTGTTGCTGTAAATGTTGCACTTGCCACCCCGTTGACAGTAGTAGTCGATAGGGGGGTTATAGCACCAAAAGATGAATCACTTACAGAAAAAGCAACAGCAGTACCATCGGGCACATTACCACCGTTGCTGTCCTTGACAGTGGCTTCTATGCTCGATGACCCTCCAACTGTTACGGATGCCAGCGTTGCTGTAACTGATACTGTACCAACTACAGCTGAACCTGTTCCGGTATCGGTACCAGTACCTGACGAACTGGGAGGCAGACTGCTGCTTTTAGAACCACAGGCAGATAAGAAGGCCACAACCAGCAGAAACAGAAAAAGCTTAACAGCTAACTTGCCGGACATATTCTTGTGCATTATAAAAACCCTCCTCATCACTATGGTGTAGTCGTAGTCGTAGTCCCTACCGTAACATCTAAGGTCGAAGAGGCAAAACCGGCTCCGGACCTGACTTCAAGGTCTCCTGTATATTCATATTCGGCACCTGAGATGAAATCCAATCTAAATTTATAAGAACCAAACTCATCCGTAGTGGCCTCAAAGGGTGAATCCACTTTGGTATCGCCCTTATATAGCTGCACCAGATCGTATGGACTTGGTGAGGCCCAGACGAAGGATATGGACAGCTTTACATTTCCTACAGGGTTGCCATCCTTGTCAACAACAGATACTGTATAATCCTGTGTTGACCACTTGGCGGGAGAAGTTCCGTTTGCTTCAATTACGGATTCTATAGATACAGATGAAGGACTGATGGTTATCGTTGAATCTGGCGGGGCACTTACATCACCACATGACCATAAAAAGAGTATTGCTATTAAAGGTAATACATATTTAAAGTGCCGGATCCTCATATCGCCTCCTTTATTACTTCATATAAAACTGTTTATGCTCTCCATTGAGCAGCGTGATTACAATTTAGTGTATATATTGTAAGAGTGATTATTATTGCTCCAGGCTCCTCTTGACTATCCTCGGCGTAATAAATATCAGAAGCTCATTTGTCCGGGCCTCTTTTTTCTTGCTCTTAAAGAGCCATCCCAAAATGGGTATATCCTTGAGACTCGGCACCCCTGACTCGGCGTTATTGTGGACCGTCTTGTAGATACCTCCGATTACAAGGGTCTCTCCATCCTTAATAATAACATTCGTCTTCGCCTCTTTCTTATCAGTCCCCGGCACGCCCTCAACAGAGGGAATTGTGGGATCGAGTTCCTCTTTCTTTACCTCAACCTTCATAATAATCGAGCCATCAGGCGTTATGTGCGGCTTCACCTTGAGTTCAAGTTTGACATCCTTAAATTGAGTTGAGACCGTACCCTCTGACGTAAGTTTTCTTACAGGAATGCTCTTGCCCTGGGATATGAATGCCTCCTGGTTGTCAATTGTAATGATCCTTGGGTTGGAAACTATTTTGAGTTGGCCGGTTGTCTCAAGGGCTGATAACTCAACACTCAGAGAGAGCGTTCTTGCTGCATTTAAAAACCCGAAGTTAATCCCTGTCCCGGAACCGGGACCTGCACCGGATGCCGGAAAATCCACAACATACGGGGTCAGGCCTCCAACGTTTGAAAGCCTGTTGCTGGTGCTGGCATTAACCCCCCATCTCACACCAAACTCCCGTGATGCATTGGTATTTACCTCTACAATCCTTCCCTCTATCATCACCTGCGGAGTGGACTTATCAAGGGTCTTGATGAGACTCTCCACTTTTGGCATATTACTTGGCACGTCCTTTATTATTAAAGAACTTATCCTCTGGTCGACACTCACACTCCCTCTCTCCGAGAGTATCTTTCCCTGGTCTATTGCCGACTTCACCTTGCTCACCGATGCATAACTGATGGGAAAGACCTTTGTCACAAGCGGTTCTGCCTTCCTTGCAGCATCTTTTGCCTTGATGGCATCTTCCCTCTCCTTGACAAGAACGGACAGGGGAGCTATTCTTATTATGTTGCCTTCGATAACCATGCCGAGATTATGGGTCTTCAGTATAAGGTCAAGCGCCTGATCCCAGGGGACATTTATAAGTTTTACCGTAATCTTTCCCTTAACCTCTGGGTCAACAACTACATTATAACCGCTTACATCTGCAAGGAGCCTGAATATGGGGATAATATCCGCATCCTGAAAATCGAGAGATATTTTTTTGCCCGTATATTTGCCGGCTACAAGCACCTCGGAAGATTCTTTTAGCAGTCCTTCTCCTTTCACTACCTTCTTCGCTTCACCCGAATCAACTCCGTTAGGCCTTTCCGACACCGCCTCTTCAAGAAGCTCAGGTGAACGGAGAGAGATTTCTATCCTGTTAGCTATTGATACAACATCAAAGGTGGTATTAGCATCAAGGTCAAGGACAATACGTAATCTATTTTCGTATTCACCCCACCTGATCCCCTTCAGGGGTTTTATGACAGTCTCGGGGACAGATGCCCTCATATCCACATCAGGAATATCTATCACAAGCCTGCCGTCAAGTGGAAAGACGTCCGGAATCATCGTACCGTCACCATTAATAGTAACAACCACCCTGTCTCTAAGCCTCTTCATCGATACATTGTCAATGTATTGTGCAGGTGGTAAGTCATGAGTTCCCGCAGAGACACTCTCAGAAGGTTTTTTGGGGCTCAGCTTCTCAGCCGTTTCGTCTTTTATTAATAATGTCAGAGTGTTTTTTGCATATTGCGGCACTACATTTGCCGGAGAAGAAAGGAGCACATCAAGCCTTGCACCTTCTGCAGGCACCTTGGCATATTCGGGTCTGATCTCGGTTATCCCTGCAACCCCCGGCACAATCTTCCGGGTATATTTACCAAGAGTCACACCCTTTAGCCCTACAACCACCTTAAACGGGTCATCCGGCTTGTATACTGTATACTCAAACGGTGCACTTGCAGATATGGTCAACCTGTTGTCTGAAGCTGTAATTGAAGTTATCTCAGGGGGAGTTTCCCGATGCTGCACAACCCCTTTAACCTGCTTGACAGGTTCTACGGAGGTACATCCATAAAATAATGTAAAAAGCAAAAGACACGAAATAATAAGCGCTGAAGAATACAAGTTTAAACGTTGCGAACCTGGAATTGCACATTGTGAGTCTATCCCGTAGCCCGTAGCCCGTAACCCGTTAAATGAATTTCTTTTTCTCTTATATTGTTTCTCCATTATTCCTCCTCTTTGCGGAGCTTCAAAACTGTATCTTTAGGTCTTAATTGACCTCTGTAGTTAACGATATACTCCCTGATTACAACAGTATCACTCTTAATATCAATAACCTTCCCGTCATAAAGCCCTAAAGTCGTTCCTTTCCTGATCGTATAAGCCTTCCCGTCAGGGAGGACAACAGAGGCATAATAGTCTTTCTCCGCTTTACCCGTATAGACAACGCCAATGAGTCTGAAATCCGTAACGTCGTAATTCTCCAGGGGATTGACCGTCTTCTTTTTCTTCCCTACCTTCTGTTTTGTCAGGACAATGATGGAAAGGAAGGGGTCACGTCTGCCCTCGGGATTATAGGTAATTGCCTCGATTTCCTTGCTGGCTTTTTTGGCTTTAGCCTTGACCGTTTCAATTGTTCTTTTAACCGTGGTTGTCTGAACAGGGGTTTTCTTTGCCGGCTCAGGTTTTTTAACCTGTGACTTGTCTTTACAAGCAATAAGCACGGAAGTCATCAGGATTACTATCAATATATTTACTATGGTCTTCATCTTTTACGACCCCGTCTTTTTTTACCTGCCGCTCCTTTTTGCATCTCGCTTTCAGGAACTGCAGAGAATGTCAGGGCAACAAAGGATATCTGCAGTTTGGCTTCCCCTGTTTCCGGTTTTGCATTACCGAGTTTTATATTTGTAACATTTACGATCCTGCTAAGTCTTGTAAGGGAACTGAAGAAATAGCCCAGCCTGTGGTATGAACCTACCATCTCCACCTTCACAGGTATCTCATATACAACTCCGCTTGAATGGATATTCCTCTTGGAAGGCTTCCAAAGCTTTATCTGCAAGCCGGCCTTGATTCCAAGGTCTGAAACCTGCTTCAAAAGAGTGGTTACTTCCTTTTCCTCGGGTAACTGTCTCTTTAGCTCATCCAGCTCTTTAACCAACCCCTCATAACGGGCCTTGATTTCCGGCAGCTTCCTCAGCTTCGTTTCCGCCTTTCCTATCTCCTGTTCCTGCTTTGCAATATTTTTTTTGAGTAAATTAATCTCGGCAGTATCGGGTTTATAATAGATAAAGAAGAACATGACTATGATCAGAAGGGGCACGCATGTTGCTATAGCATATTGAGCTGCCGGCGGAATTGTCTTGAGATCTATTTTTAATTTTGACGCCATCTCAACCATTTAGTCCCAGTTTTAACTTGAAGTTATACACAGGAATCTTCTTCTTTGAACTCCCCCCGGAAATCTCCTTACGTTTTGACTCGGCAAGGTACACGGAGCTAAACAACGGGGACTTTTTGAGCCTGTTTACATATTTCACTACATCCGAATTGGTAAAGGCATAACCTTCAATATTAACTGCCTTGCCTTTGACTTTAAGCTCTTTAAGCCATATCCCATTCGGCAGCTCTTTGCTGACCTCATCCATCAACCTGACAGGGATACCCTGATTCTTTCTTAATTGCAGGATTACACCTTTCTTCCGTTGCACGGTTTTGACAAGCGTTTCATAGTTCTCTAATGCCTTGAGTTTTTTTCTCATGTCCTGGAGTTTCTGTTCATTAGAGGCCTTTCTGACTTGCAGGGACTTAAGCTCTTCCTTAACATTAACATACGTAAACAGCACCCCGATCAAAACAATAACGGTTGCTATGACAGTGACTATAATAAAACCAGGAATCGGCTTTGGCTTCTTCTTTCTTTTAACAGGGAGAAGATTTATCCTTATCATCTGTCTCCAACCCTCCTGATGGCAAGCCCAACGGAAACAGCAGCTATAGGCGCTATATCCCTGATGTAAGCATCATCCAGTTTCTTCGAAATAGTAATGTTCTGAAATGGATTTGCAATCTTTACCTCTATACCTAAACGCTCAGCAAGCATTTCAGGAAATCCTGCAATAAGCGCACAGCCGCCGCTGAGTATCAACTCAGAAACTTCCTCTTTTGCCATGGAGGTCCTGAAGTACTCCAGGGAACGGCCTATCTCATTAAAAATCTCCTCAGAGGCAGCTTCAATTACAGTCCTGGCCTCCTCTTCAGATACATTTTCCACTGTCTCACCCCGTTTAAGCCTCTCAGCTACCTCGTAAGGTATATGGAACTCCCTCTGCAGCGCTTCTGAATGGAGGTTGCTCCCCACGGGGCCGTCCCTCGTAAAAGATGGTATTCCCCCCTTAATAATGTTCATCTTGATAGAACTTGCACCTATGTCCACGAGGGCAACATTCCCGGAAGCTGAAATCTCATAATTCAACTCGTACATATTTTCAAGGGCAAACACATCAACATCCACTATAACAGGGGTTAATCCGGCATCTTTTACAACACTGACATACTCATTTATAACGTCCTTCTTTACTGCCACCAGTATAACATCCATCTGTCCGGGCTCTTCCCTTGGACCGATAATCTGAAAATCAATATTTACATCGTTTATATCAAACGGGACATACTGCTCTGCTTCAAACTTTATGGATTCCTCAAGCTCTTCCTCACTCATTTCGGGCAGGCTTATCATTTTAATAATTACCGAGGAATGACCGGAAACCGATATAACGACTTCCTTACCTTTTATTTTTGTCTTGCGGAGGAGTTCCCTAATTGAGTCAGCAAGACGGAGAGAATCGATAATAGAGCCATCTACAATAAGTTCAGGCGGCAGCGGAATCATATCGAACTCTTCAAGTTCATAACCGCCTCTCGTCTCTTTTATCCGGGCTACCTTTAAAAACCCAGCCCCGATATCCAGCCCTATTGGTATCTTTTCACCAAGCAGCATACCTCTATATAAACAGAATTTTCTTTTCTTGTCAAGTGTTTTTTCCATTTTTTTTCGAAGGTTGCAAAAAACGTTAATCCCTGATCACGAAAAAAAGCATACTGCAGCTTTCAAATTGCATGGGACAGAAAATTCTCAACGTCTATTCATACTTACTACTTCTATCTTTATTCAACACTTTCATGTTTTCACCGGTCAGTGAGAAAAGACCTTTTCTATCTTCACAAGCCCTCCATCGTTCAACTTTCCAATGGCAAAAAAATCACCTGCCGGACTTTTTAATCTGACGAGTTCCCCCACGGGTATCTCAATCTTTGCAAAAAACGCCGTACCATGACCGGCAAGCCTGAACTGATCGTCATTCAGTGTTAATTCATTCAGGTGTCCCAGGGCCTCATTCATTGTGAGAAAAGTGAATCTTCCTTTCCCGATCTCCTCACAAGAGACCGAATCCTCTACTTTAAAATGACCTATAGCTGTTCTTTTCAGCCTTTTAACCACAGCTCCCACCCCAAGGGCCTCACCTATATCACGGGCAAGGCTCCTGATATAAGTACCCTTCGAACATCTTACCCTTACAATAAATTCAGGCGGAGAGAAAGAGAGCAGTTCCATCATGCCGATAAAGACCCTTCTCTCTTCTCTCTGAACGGTTATTCCCTTCCTCGCAAGCTTGTAAAGCGGCACCCCCTTAAGCTTTATGGCTGAGAACATCGGAGGCACCTGCATCAACTCCCCCTTAAATTGCCCGAGAACCCTTATTATTCTGTCCTCGGTAATACCGGAAGGGTTCTCTTCTTTAATTATACTTCCTGTAATGTCAAGGGTATCGGTCACTATGCCAAGCTGAAGGTGGGCGATATACTCTTTTTCAAGTAATGAAAGGTACTCTGTTATCCTTGTAGCGTCATTCAGACAGACAAGCAACACGCCCTCGGCAAGAGGGTCAAGGGTGCCTGCATGACCAGCCTTGGAGGCCCCAAGGATTCGTTGCACCTTCCGTCCTGCCTGGTGGGATGTGATATCAGGTGGTTTATTCAGATTTATAACAATGCTCTCTTTAAAACTCTTCTCAATAGTCATCGGGATGATAGTGAGTCCTGAATCGCTTCTACAAGCCCTCTCCTTACATCCCCGATGTCACCACGAACTTTATAACCGGCAGCGTTTTTATGTCCTCCGCCACCAAAATGTAAGGCAATCAATGAAACATCACAGTTGCCTTTACTCCTGAGACTGGCCTTCCAGCAACCTGCTTCAAACTCCCTGAAAATAGCGGATATATCCACAGAATCTATCATTCTTGGAAAGTTTATAAAGTTCTCAGTATCCGAGGCATCCGCCCCTGTCTCCTTAAACATATCCAGGTTAATGGTCGCAATGGCACTGTTAATGTTACCTGTATGCACAATCTCCACCGTCTTCAGCATACTGACAAAGAGCCTGAATTTATTGACAGACCATGATTCATAAAGCCGCCGGGAAACTTCTCCGGGGTTAACCCCGGCATCTACCAACTCAGCAGCCACCCTCAGCACCTCCGGCGTGGTGTTTTCATATCTGAACGTTCCCGTATCCACGGTAATTGCCGTGTAAAGATTTACCGCTATTTCCCTGTTAATGTTCACTTCAAGTTCTTTTATAAGATTATAAATCATCAAGCCTGCAGCAGGGCTCTCCGGTTCTATCCACCTTATATGTCCAAGATCCGTGATAGTCCGATGATGGTCGATAACAACAACACTTTTGCATTCCGGATCCTTCAGCCCCACCCTCTCAAGGTCATTACAGTCTACGACAAAGAGGGTCGAGTATTTCAGTCTCTCCCTGTCTATCCCGCTCTCAACCAACTCTGAAGAGGGAAGAAAATTGTACATATACGGCACCCCGTCGCTGTTGAAGACCTGCACATCCTTGTGCCGTAATTTCAGGGCAAGGGCAAGGGCAATAGATGCGCCCAGGGCATCTCCTTCGGGATTGAGGTGGGAGACAATTGTAAAATATTCCTCTCTCTTTATGAGTTCAACTATCTCTTCAGGAACCTTCACTTTCACCCTCTTTTTTTATCCTGAGAAGCAGTTCATCTATCTTTGCCCCGTATTCAATTGATTCATCCTCATAGAACTCAAGCGTTGGAAGCACCTTCATCCTTACACGTTTTCTCAGCTCCGACCTTATAAATCCCTTTGCAGAATTCAAAATCTTCAGTGTGCTCTTTGTTTCGCTTTTTTGGAGGACACTCACATAAACCCTGGCAATCTTCAGGTCTTCCGTAACTTCCACCGAAGTGATGGTCAGGAAACCCAGACGAGGGTCCTTCACCCTCCTCATAACGATATCGGCAATCTCCTCCCTCATGAGGTCTCCGATACGCTTTGAACGTTTATATGGCAGCATAATTTTATATTCCTTTATAAAGTTATTTATCGTCTCAAAATGGTGTGGACATAATTATTTAGTGTCTGTGTATAAACTACAGTAATTTGTCATTCCCGCAAGGGAATCCTTCTTAAATAACGATTCCGGACAAGCCGGAATGACAGAAAACAGCAACGGTTCGACTTTATACACAGACTCTATTTATTAAATCCCTCCCAACCTCACCTCCCTTTGCCAAAGGGAGGGATCATTCCCCTCTTTGGCAAAGAGGGGCGAGGGGAGATTCTTAGATTGATGTCGGTTCAATTATGAGACATTTAATAATTACTTCAGGCTTACAGCAACTCTATATCCATCTTCAGCACCTCAAGAGAAGCCTCGGAAAGGACCATGTTTTTTATCTTCTCAAAAGTACTGTAAAGGTGTGAGGTATCATTCGTAACGCACACTATTGAGAGGGTAGTCCTTTGCCACAGGTTATTTGCATCCTCCGCTACCGAGACATTAAACTTTTGAGTGAGCGTATTACGAAGCGTTTTGACTTCAGTGAACCAGCCTCGGGGATAAAAATATCCAGGGTTAAAAGACCAATTATCATTCTTTTGGTATTGACTGTCCTGCTTATGGATTGACTCTTTTGGTTCTTCCCCAAAAATTTAGTTACTGACTGGGATGCAGGCATTTCACCTGTCCACCCGCCACTTTGAATCCACAGGATTTCACCAACTTCTGAGTATGACCCGTAATAAAAGAGAATAAAGTCAGAAGTAAAGATTTCAACCGGGTCATATTGCCTTTGTAATCTTGCCGGACCTGATACACCTTGTACATACATAAGTCTTTTTAGGACCACTATCAGTCACTATCTTTATTCTCTGAAGGTTAGGTTTAAAAACCCTCTTTGTTTTTTTGTTGGAATGACTGACATTATTTCCAACTGCGCGTATCTTACCACAAACATAACATGTTGCCATCTCGTAATATCCTCCTTAAACAGGGTTCTTATTTGCACTAAAAGGAGTAAATATGATAACATTTTATGATAACTGTGACAAGTCCTGTTTATCAGTGTTACAAAAGGGAGATATTGATGGAGAAGATAAGAGTTTACGAACTTGCCAAAAGGCTGGGAGTAAAGAATAAAGATATTCTTGATGAATTACAGAATATGGGAGTTGATGGAAAAACCCATTCTTCAAATATAGATACAGACACTGCAGGTAAAGTGGAAGCTTTATTAAAAAAAGGCTTAAAAGGTACCGGGAAGGGAACAGAAAAAACGGCCATATCGGTTCAGGAGAAAACTCAAAGCCGCCAGAAATCTGAGGATGGACTAAAGGCCGGAGAGAAGACAGAACCAAATATATCTGCTACCGCTGGAGAAGAGACCGTGCCCCCTGACAGCCTCAAAAAAGAAGAAACAGATCAGAAAGCAGATACAACAAAAAGAAAGAGTATGCAGCGGGCTTTTCAGGCTATAAGAAAGATTGAACCCAAGAAATGGCTTGACTCAAAGAGTGGAAAGAGGGCCGGACGGGGAAGGGTTCTTAATCATGGCAGGGCACAGCATACTGCCACGCAAACCCAGCATATCTCGACGGCAGCTCCCAGGAAAAAGGCGATAAAGCTGCCTGAAGGTGCCACTGTTAAGGAATTTGCAGAACTGATCGGCCAGAAGGTCGCAGAGGTTATAAAGAAGTTCATGGAATTCGGTTCAATGGTCACTATAAACCAGCCGGTAGATATGGATACAGCTATCCTCATTGCTGACAGCTTCGGAATCAAATTAGAGTCAGCCCCGCTGGAGAATGAAATGGTGGAAATCGATGAGGTTGAGGAACGGCCTGAAGATCTGTCGCCAAGGGCCCCGGTTGTAACTGTAATGGGTCATGTTGACCATGGAAAAACATCGCTTCTTGACGCAATTCGAGAAACCCGTGTTACCGAAACCGAATCAGGCGGGATAACCCAGCATATCGGGGCATATAAGGTAAGGCTTAAAGACAAGGATATCGTATTCCTGGATACCCCCGGACATGAGGCATTTACAACAATGAGGGCAAGAGGCGCACAGGCCACGGATATAGTTATATTGGTAGTTGCAGCTGATGACGGTGTTATGCCCCAGACAGTGGAGGCCGTCAACCACGCAAAGGCTGCCGGTGTTCCCATTATTGTGGCAGTAAACAAGATTGACAAACCCGAAGCAAATCCCCAGAAGGTAAGGAGTGAATTAGCTGAATACGATATCGTTCCTGAAGAATGGGGGGGGAAGAATATCTTTGTGGAGGCATCTGCAAAAAATGGGACCGGAATAGATGAGCTGTTGGAGATGATACTGCTTCAGGCTGAAATGATGGAGCTGAAGGCAAACCATGAAAGACCTGCAAGGGGAGTAATCATAGAATCCAGGCTCGACAAAGGCAGGGGCCCGGTTGCAACCGTCCTTGTGCAGTCAGGAACACTGAAAATCGGAGATGCCTTTGTTTCAGGAAAGTCTTACGGCAAGGTCAGGGCGCTTATTAACGACAGGGCAAAGAGGGTTACAGAGAGTATACCTTCAACGCCTGTTGAAGTGATCGGGTTTTCAGAGGTTCCTCAGGCTGGTGATCACTTTGTTGTAGTGGAAGATGAAAAAAAGGCCAGGCAGATAGCAATGGCCAGGCTTCACAAGGAAAGGCTGGCGGAGATGGCCAGGGCAAAGAAGGTTAAACTCGATGAGCTCTACTCGCAGATCAAGGAAGGGGAGATCAAGGAGTTAAACATAATTATCAAGGCTGACGTGCAGGGCTCCGTTGAGGCCATCAGGGAATCTCTTGAGAAGATTACCCACCCCGAGGTCAAGGTGCGGGTGATACACCCGGCCGTCGGAGGGATTAATGAGTCCGACGTAATGCTGGCCTCTGCATCCAATGCCATTATAATAGGGTTCAACGTCAGACCTGAATCAAAGGCAGCACAGTCTGCTGAAAAAGAGGATGTTGATATCAGGCTTTATACGGTAATATATGAGGCCATCGAGGATGTAAGGAAAGCCCTTGAGGGCCTCCTTGAACCAACTTTAAGGGAAAAGGTCATCGGCAGGGCCGAGGTGAGAGATATCTTCACAATCTCACATATCGGCACAGTGGCGGGTTGCTATGTACTTGAGGGCACCATGAAGAGGGCAAGTGACGGTATAAGGGTTATCAGGGATAATATAGTCATCTATCAGGGAAAGACAGCCGCCATAAAAAGATTCAAGGAAGATGTAAAAGAGGTCCAGGCCGGATATGAGTGCGGTATTACGATTGAGAAATTCAATGACATCAAGGTTGGAGACATACTGGAGAACTTTATAATCGAGAAGATCGCAGGAAAACTCTGATATTAAAACCCCCGGACCAGCCTTGACTGTTTCAGATGAAATCTATAACTACCGAGCTTTCAGATATAATAAAAGACCTTGGCCTTTATGAAGAATTCAGGCTCGAATTTCTAAAAAAAGACTTCAGGACAATATTCCCTCCCCCCATGAGTGAACACCTTTACCCCTCGGTACTGAAAAGGGGACAATTGCTCATCATTGTTGACTCCCATGTCTGGCTTAATGAAATAAGACTCCATAAAGAGGAGATGAAAAAGCGGCTCTCAGGGTATGGAGTTGAGTCAATCAGGTTCAAGCTCGGGAGGGTATTCAGAAAGAAGAAGGGCAGACCCGCAACTGCTGCAGCCCCCCGCAATATACCCGAAGAGCTGATTAATGACGTTACCCTGAAAATCAAGGACCCCCATTTACGGGAGTCCGTATTAAATGCAATCAGATCATCTATGCAACATCATCCAAAAGGTATTCTTTAGAGTCTGTGTATAAAGTCGAACCGTTTGTCCGGAATCGTTATTTAAGAAGGATTCCCGACTCGCTTCACTTGCGGGAATGACAAATTACTGTAGTTTATACACAGACTCTATTTAGAACCATCAAGCCGATTCCGCTGTCTTTTCATAAATCAGGATCGGCCTTTCCTGACGTGTAACAACCTCTTCATTAATCATGCATTCTCTTATCTCTTTCCGTGACGGAATCTCATACATCACCTCAAGCATTAT
>QIJG01000210.1 GCA_003232715.1 Nitrospirota bacterium | reverse complement strand
ATGCTTTTAAGGCATCATAGATGAGTAGCCGGTTTTTTAGTGGCTCTCCCCTTCCGAGTATCAGCTTCAGTACCTCCATGGCCTGCAATCCACCTATAATGCCTGGAAGTGCCCCCAGAACCCCTGCCTCCTGACATGACGGTACAAGTCCCGGAGGAGGTGGCTCTTCAAAGAGACACCTGTAGCAGTGTCCCTCCTTGGGCAGGATCGTAGTTACCTGGCCTTCAAATCTCAGGATAGCGCCACTCACCAATGGTTTGCCCGAAAGGACACAGGCGTCGTTTACAAGGTACCTTGTGGGAAAGTTGTCACTGCCGTCTACTACAATATCGTAATCCTTTATAATGTCGAAGATATTGTCCTTTGAAATCCTTTCCTTTATTGCAATCACATGAACGTCCGGATTAAGGGCCTCAAATGTCTTCTTTGCCGAGTCGGCCTTATACATGCCGACCCGCTCTGTATTGTGGGCGATCTGGCGCTGCAGATTGCTCAGTTCGATAGTGTCGTTGTCTATTAATCCTATAGTCCCCACACCGGCTGCAGCAAGGTAGTAACCTACCGGACACCCGAGTCCCCCGGCGCCAACCAGGATGACCCTTGCAGCGAGTAGTTTCTTCTGTCCCTTGCCTCCAACCTCAGGTAAAATAATATGTCTGCTGTAACGGAGTATCTGCTCGTCGTTAAGTTCCATCACTCCCTCTCCTTTCTTATAACAATTATCCAGTCTGTGTCATTGATCTTCTCAACCTTCAGTACCTTGTGGCCGTGGTCTTCCATGGACTTGGGTATGCTCCTTGATGCCTCAGGATAGTCGAGAATAATTTCAAGCACCTCTCCAACCTCCATATCTTCTATCGCGAGCTTGGATTTTACAAAGGTGTAAGGGCAGACCAGACCTTTTATGTTAATGGTCTTATCCGGCTTAATCTCTTCCATAAATTACCTCCCTTTCAAGAATTGAAAATTACCAGATTAAATCGTCCTTTGTCAATCGTTTAATCCCTCTGTTTCCTCGCCTTCAACACGTATAAAGGCTGTCCTGTCGGCTACGACGTCGAGCCTGTCTATCTCCTGAAGGGCTTTCTGAACATCACGCTCCCTTGCCTTATGAGTCAGTACTACAAGCGGAACTGCCGCACCGGCCCGTCTGCCCTTCTGTATAACTGCAGCTATGCCTATATTATACTCCCCGAGGATTCCGGATACCCTGGAGAGGACACCCGGTCGGTCAAGGGCGGTGAACCTGAAATAGTACATGGACTCTATATCACCTATGGCCTTTATTTTGAGGTCACTCCTTTTTCCGATAAATTCAATCCCGTGTGAGGAGATACCCCTGTTTTCGATCTCTCCTGCTATATCCACAATATCACTCACAACAGCACTGCCTGTCGGCATATCTCCTGCCCCCCTGCCGTAATAAAGGGTCTCACCAACTGCATCTCCCATAACGTAAACAGCATTCAGGACGCCGTCAACCCTTGATATCAGGTAATTTTCAGGTATCATGGTTGGATGCACCCTGAGCTCAACCTCTCCGTTTACAGACTTTGCAATCGCAAGAAGCTTTATCTTGTAACCTAATTCACCGGCAAACTCTATATCCTGTAAAGTGAGTTTTGTAATCCCTTCAATGTGAATCCTGTCATAGGAGAGGGGGATTCCAAAGGCCAGTGAGGAGATGATGGCGAGTTTATGGGCTGTGTCCAACCCTTCAACGTCAAGGGTTGGGTCGGCCTCTGCGTAACCAAGACTCTGTGCCTCTTTAAGTGCATCTGAAAAATCAATGCCGTCATCTGTCATCTTTGTAAGTATATAGTTGGAAGTGCCGTTTATGATGCCGTATATTGAGAGTATCCTGTTGGCCACGAGGCCTTCCTTCAGTACCTTTATTATCGGTATACCGCCTGCAACAGCTGCCTCAAGCCCCACGGATACAGAATTCTTTTCGGCCTCTGCAAATATCTCTTTCCCCTCTGTGGCAATGAGGGCCTTGTTGGCGGTTACCACATGCTTGCCGTTGCTCAGTGCCCGGAGGATGAAATCCTTTGCAGGCTGAATTCCACCGATGAGTTCCACCACAACATGGATATCAGGGTTGTCAATGACATCAGAGACTTCACGTGTAAGTACGCCGTCAGGTATTTTTACTCCCCGGTCCCTTTTGATATCGAGGTCGGCAATGACCTGAAGGTTTACCTGAAGGCCTGTCTTCTCTTCTATTACATCATTATTTTCAAGCAGTATCTTTGCCGTGCCTGTACCCACAGTACCAAAACCGATAATCCCGACATTGATCATTATTTAAATAACCTCCTGATCCCTTTGACTGCCTGCCTTATACGGTGTTCATTTTCAACAAGGGCAAACCTTACATATTCATCACCGCCTTCTCCGAAACCTATGCCGGGGGATACGGCCACCTTTGCCTCTTTAAGTACGAATTTTGAAAATTCAAGGGAACCCATCTTGACATATGGCTCCGGTATCTTTGTCCAGACAAACATTGTGGCCTTCGGGGGCTTTACTTCCCAGCCCATCCGGTTCAGTCCCCTGCAGAGTGTGTTTCTCCTCTTCTCATAGGTCTTCCTGATCTCCTCCACGCAGTCCTGGGGACCCCGCAGTGCAACGATACTTGCTATCTGGATAGGTTGAAACATTCCGTAGTCAAGGTAGCTCTTCATCTTTATGAGAGCACCTACAAGTTCGCGATTGCCGACACAGAAACCAACCCTCCATCCAGCCATGGAATAACTCTTTGTGAGGGAGAAAAACTCGACACCAACATCCCTGGCCCCGGGGACCTGAAGAAAGCTTGATGCCTTATAATTATCAAAGATAAGGTCGGCATAGGCAAAGTCATGGATGACTATCAGTTTGTTCTCTTTTGCAAAATCAACAACGGATTTAAAGAATTCAATGTCAACCACCTCGGTGGTCGGGTTGTGAGGGAAGTTGATTATAAGCAGTTTTGGCCTTGGCCACGTATTCTTGTATGCCTTTTCAAGTTCCTCCAGAAAATTTATTCCCGGTCCGATAGGTACACTCCTTACCTCTCCTCCTGCAATTATTACACTGTATGGATGGATCGGATAGGCAGGGGTTGGTGTGAGTGCTACATCCCCGGGTTCTACTATGGCAAGTGCCAGGTGGCTCAGGCCTTCCTTGGAACCGATAGTCACCACTGCCTCTGATTCAGGGTCAAGATCTACATCGAATCTCCTCTTGTACCACTCACATATTGCCATTCTCAGCTGGGTTATCCCCTTTGATGCAGAATATCTGTGGTTTTTGGGATTCCTTGATGCCTCACAGAGTTTCTCAACTATATGTTTGGGCGCCGGCAGGTCAGGATTTCCCATACCCAGGTCTATAATATCATCTCCCTGCAACCTTGCTTCATGCTTGAGGGCATTAACAATGGCAAAAACATAGGGAGGCAGCCTCTTTATCCTGTTGAAATTAAACATTTGCCTCTCACATCCTTCATTCATAATCTGTCTCCGGAAAATCTTTTGGTTTATCTGATTATTTTAACTCTAATGGTTGTATAAAGACAATATATGGAGCTTATGGGATTGAAGTTGAACGAATGAGTTATATTATACATATGAAGCCCACCTTTTATCACAGGACGGTTAACGGCCCTTTTGAAGACCCTGTTGTGTACCTCAGGCTACTGAGGGAAAAGAGGGCATTATTGTTTGACGCAGGTGATATAGGTCGTCTGTCAGCCGGGGAGATACACAAGATAACGGATGTCTTTGTAACTCATACCCATATAGACCATTTTACCGGGTTTGACAGGATTCTGAGGGTAATACTCAGGAGAGAGAGGCCCCTGAGGGTTTATGGCCCGGAGGGTATAACAAAGTGTGTGGAGGGTAAATTGAGGGGATATACATGGAACCTCATAGAGGAGTATCCGGTCAGTCTCGCTGTCTATGAAGTGTCGGACTCTTCAGTTACTGTAACAGAGTTTTCTGCAAGGAGCGGTTTTCAGAGACTGAAAAGAGGCATTACGAAAAACTCTGAAACCATACTGAACGAGCCGCTCTTTTCAGTGAAAGCCGCTTGTCTCAGACATGACATTGCTGTTCTTGGCTTTTGCATTGAGGAAAGTGTCCACATAAACATAGATAAGGCAGTGCTTATGGAGAGGGGGCTTCCGGTTGGCCCGTGGCTTTCCGACTTCAAGGCTGCAATAAGAAAAGGGGGAAAAGGGTTTTCAGCGGTTATCGAAGGCCGCAAATATTCAATGAATGAACTTGGCGATATTGTGAGAATCACCGAGGGGCAGAAGGTCTCCTATGTTATGGATATCTCGCCATCTGCGGAGAACATTGAGAGGGTGACGGAGCTTGTCAAGGGCTCACATACCCTGTATATTGAGGCCTATTTCCTGGACGAGGACAGAGACAGGGCATTTCAGAGAAACCATCTGACCGCACGAATGGCGGGTGAGATAGCAATCCTGGCAGGTGTAAGGGAGGTTATTCCCTTGCATATGTCGCCAAAATACAAGGCCTTTCCTGAAAAGATAATAGAGGAGGTGATGAGTGCATTTAAAGGATAGGACTGAACTGGAGACATATAAACTGGAGGATTGGAGTACTGGAGGATTGGAGACTTGTTCATCACTCCACTACTCCAATTTCTTCCCTACACATTAAACCTGAAATTAATAATATCACCGTCCCGGACCTCATAGGTCTTTCCTTCAAGCCTCACAAGTCCCTTCTCTCTGGCTATTGCCATTGAGCCTGACTGAATGAAATCATTAAAAGAGATGACCTCGGCCCTGATAAATCCTCTTTCTATGTCAGTATGGATTTTGCCTGCCGCCTTCCGGGCCGTAGTGCCTTTCCTGATTGTCCAGGCCCTCACCTCATCCTTGCCGACAGTATGGAATGAGATCAGGCCGAGGTGGTCATAACAGATGCGGATAAGCCGGGCCATTGCAGGCTCCTCTATGCCAAGGTCTTTCAGGAACTCTTCTGCCTCATCCTGCCCCAACTGGGCTATCTCCATCTCTATTTTGCCCGAAAGTGCTACCACAGGGAGCTCAAATCTTTTCCGGAGCTGCTCCACAAGGGCAGAGCCTTTTTCAGAGCCTATGTCGTCCTCGTGAAGATTCAGAAGCATAACTTCCGGTTTTATGGAGATAAACTGAAGGTGTCTCAAAGAGAGCACCTCATCCTCGTTAAAGGCAACTCTCCTTAGGGGAATCTCTTCTTCAAGCACTTCCTTGCATCTAAGGAGTACGGTCCGTTCTTTTTCATCCTGTTTTTTCCCCTTTCTTGTACCTTCCTCCATTCGCTCAAGCCGTTTTTCCACGAGTTCGAGGTCCGAAAATATCAGTTCGAGTTCAACTGTTTCGGCGTCCTTCAAAGGGGCGACATTTCCCGTGGGATGGATTATTGATTCGTCCTCAAAGGCCCTTATGACGTGTACCACGGCATCCACATCCTTTATCATGTCCAACACCTTGCGGTTCTGCTGAGGGTCGCCCTTTGTTATTCCTAAATAGTCTATGTATTCAACAGTTGCAAGGGTGACCTTCTTGGGCTGGTATATCCGGGTTAGCCTCTCCACCCGCTCATCAGGCACCTTCACAACACCGACATTGGGTTGTGCCTCTGTAGTCGGGTAAACGGTGGTATGGATATTCTGACCAGTAAGGGCGTTAAAGATTGTAGTCTTACCCGAGTTTGCAAGTCCAATAATACCTATCTTCATCTATCTTCTCCTTTCTCAGACGTTTTATTAAAAGCATTATACAAGTTTAGCCGCATATCTGCGTTTATCTGCGGCTGAAGTCAGGTCTTTATCTTAATTTCCGCCTCGGATGTCCTCAGGTATGTGGGTGTCAGCTTCACAGGGTCTGAGAACTCTCCTTTTTCGGCCTTCTGCAGACCGATAATACAGAGGGCTGACGGCAGTGGGTGCATAAGGTTTTCCCCCGGGAAACGGGCCTTTTCTCCAAGGGTATTTAGAATAGCATCTTTATAAAGTGTGGCGCCACTCCCTGTAAATATGGTCTCTTCTTTTATGAGGGCCAGGATGGATTTTATATCAAAGGCAGCCTCAGGTACAAGTTTCCTGAGCCCTGCTTCGGTCCATCTGAACAGACCCCCGTAAACTTCTTTTTTTCTTGCATCAAGCAAGGGACAGATCAACTTTTCTGTAAAGGGAAAAGATGGGGTAAAGGCCTCAAGAGTGGATACGGCTACAATGGGTTTGTTAGTTGCAAAGGAGAGGCCCTTGACAGTACTGAGGCCAACCCTCAGACCTGTAAAAGAGCCGGGCCCGATGGCAATTGTATAAAAATCTATCTCATTGAACCCGGTCCTGGAATTGTCAAGCAGGAAGTCAATGCTCTTCATGACCTGCTCGGAATGAGTCCGCTTTATGCCAAGACGTATCTCTCCCCTGAGACCTGAGTCACTGTCAAAGAGCGCAACACCTCCTACAGGGGTGGAAGTATCAATAGCAAGTGTCAACATAACAGGATTAAGTTAAAATTATTGCAGGTAATTTTTCAAGGAGTTCATCCGGTGCTATCTGATTTTCAGCTTTGTGAGGATAATTCCCGGATATTTATTCAGGGGATTACTCCTTGAAAGAGTAGGGAAAATGGGTCTCTTTCTCATCCCGAGAACTTGCAATCCAGAGGCAAGTTCCTGGTTTTTTGGGTCAAAGGACAGGCCCTTCCGGAATGCTTCAATGGCATCTTTTTTCAAGTTTGACATGACATAGGTCCGGCCAAGATTTAAATAGAAGAGTGAGTAGGAAAAGTCAGTATCTGAGGCTTCGGATTCCATCAGTTTTTTTATCGCTTTCTTACAGATTTCCAGACCCCTATCGTGGTCCTTATCAACAGTTGAGGTCAGATATCCGTGGTAAGAAATCAACAGGAGATCTTCAGGAAACTCCGTAAGGGCCTTACCGGTTGCATCCATTGCACGGGAAAGCTCTCCTTTCTTAAGCAAACGTTTAATTTCTCTGAAATATGCTATCCGTGTTTTATCTGCTGTTTCCTCTTCCGTTACCTTTTTTATTGCCCTGTTGTGCTGACTATCAATAAGGTTTGAGAGTTCACTTTCTTCCCTTACGGATGTGGTAATTTTCAAGGTCTCTATATGGGCTCCTTCCAGATATATGGTGGTTTTTATGGTAACAGGTTCGCTTCCATGTAAATCTGTAATAATATAGAATGGTTTGCCTTGATGTTCTATCTTGGTGGAGAAGTCAGAGAATTTCCTGGAAATGATATTTACAACATCCTCTTTTCCCATATTTAATATTACAATCATACAGTGTTTTTGTCAAGGACGTTTACAGGGGCTTTATCTCTAATTTGCGGCCAATGCATTCTATGGCAAAAAGCGGTCTTGTTATTGTAGAATTGCTCTATGAGATACTTTCTTATCCCACTGATCCTTCTCTTTTCTTTGCTCTCAGCCGTTCAGGTCGCTTTTGCTGAGCCATCCATAGTATTTGAAGGCAAGACCGTTGATTTCGGAGATGTGAGCCAGGGCGATCTTCTTGAGCATGCCTTTGTCTTTACTAATGACGGGACGGATATACTTGTAATAGAGAAAGTAACGGCATCGTGAGGGTGTACTGCAAAGGTGGTCAGTTCAGACCGCCTCGCCCCTGCTGAAAAAGGAGAGATAAGTGTAACTCTCAGGACTGATAGAAAAAAGGGTTTTATCGCCAGTACCGTACAGGTCAGGACGAATGACCCCCTGAGACCACTTGTTATACTGAATCTGAAGGCAAATGTGATCGACTCTTTCCACGGAAAGAACCTTGAGACAAAGGAAATTTTCCGTTCTCCCTGCAGGAAGTGCCATGTTGACAGAGGAAGAGGGCAACTGGGTGCAAACCTTTTCAGACCGGACTGTATAATGTGTCATATGAGAGGCATGAGTGCTTCGTCGATTGCTTTACTCAGGAAATTACCTGACAGGAGAGTTTTGGCAGCTATTGAAAAAGGGATTCCTGATACGATGATGCCTGGATTTTCCTGGAAGGTTGGAGGCCCACTGACCGAATCTCAGATAAGATCTCTTGTAACATATATAAAAGGTAAGTAGCCTTCAGACCATTTGGATAGAAGTATGCAGGCAAGGGAACTTTGCTTATTTAAAAATCAGGACTCTATAACCTTCTCTTCTTCTTCCTGTTCGGTCTTACATTCTATACACATTGTTGTTACAGGCCGAACCTCGAGCCTTCTTATTCCAATCTCGCAGCCACAGATGTCACAGACGCCGTAGGTGCCGTTGTCAATCCTTTCGAGAGCAAGTTCAATCTTCTTTAGTAATCTCTGTTCACGTCCACGGAGACGGAGCATGAAATTTCTGTCAATCTCTGCTGTGGCCTGATCACCCATATCAGGAAATGCATTCTCATCAGGGAGTGTGTTCAGTGCAAAACCTGCTTCCTGCAGAAGCTGCTCCTTCTGTTGAACCAATGTCTTTTTTATCTCAAGAATTCTTCTTTGTCTTTCAGAGACTTCCTTTTCGGTTGATGCTTTTTTACATTTCTTCTTCTTTGCAGCTGTGGTGGCCCCGGATTTATTTTCTTTGTTTTGTTTCTTTTTCTCAGGCATTATTGTACTCCTTGCACTTCTCAAAATTAAGCCATATGCTGTTAACATTGAGGATAACAAATACTCTCAGTATTAGTCAAGTGTGCTATAATAATACCATTGTGATAGAATACCGTTTAGTTAATCCGGCGTAGAAATCTGACTGGTTGCCGACCAGCGCAGAAAATGCACGGTATTATTTGACGCAGGTTCTTATCCGAATGTTATAGTTTTTATCCAGACTAAAAATATTCTTGATGAATTCGTTTAAGAAATCAGAGAATTTGATAAGAAATACTGTATTCTGTCATTCTGAATCCCGAATCAAGTCCGTAAAATCTATATAAATAAACGACTTATGAGGCGCAGTCTGTTTGCCATGCCATGCCTGAAACAAGTTCAGGGGGTAACATTTTTACGAGTTCAACATTTTTGAGTTGCTGCGTAATCGTGTCATGTGAAGCAAGCTCATAATTCATTGTCTAATATCTTTAAGCCCTGGGTTTTAGTGGATTAGGGACATATGTATATGCAAGTTAGAATGGCTGTGGAGAAATGATGGGGAAGAATATATCTATCGATAGCCTCAATGTAAGGATAAGTAAATTAATCATACCGGATGCAGGACGCACAGCCTCCATTATAGGTGTTGTCTGTTGCCTCTTCTTTGTATTGGCTTTTCCTTTTGATACCTATGCTGAAGATTCCCCATTGACTTCTCTTATAGAGCGGACGGTCTCGCTTGTTAAACCCATGTCAGGGGAGGTTGTCTCTGTAAATGACGGGATGGTCAGGATTGGACTGGGAACCAGGGACGGTTTATCTAAGGGGATGCGTTTAAAGGTGCTTAGAAGAGGAGCCTTTTTTTATCATCCTGTGACGCAGGAGCCTATCGGGAGGGTTGAGAAACTTGTGGGAACAATAGAGGTCCTTCAGGTGGAAGGAGCAGTTGCCTCCTGTAAGATAATAGAGGGAGAGGTGAAGACTGGTGATATTGTAAGAATATCGGCTTCAAAGGAGAGGTTGCTGTTTTATCAGGAAGAGTCTGTTGATTATTATCTTGGTGACGCATACTACAAGGGATTGAAGGCAACCGGCAGGTTCGAGATCGTTGATGCTCCGGTTGGACGGTTAGATACCGAAAAGCTCCTCAAAGTTGCTGCTTCAAAAAAGACAGACCTTGTGCTCATCCTGAGTTCCGGGGAAACAGGGGAGAAGACCAGTCTGAAGCAGACCCTGTTATGGCCTGATGGAGCTATACTCTCGGAAGATTCACTATATGTGCCCGAGGCTTTTTTTGCTGATTTGAGGTTTGGGTCGGAACTTCTTAGTGATGTGCAGAATGCCCCCCTTTTAAGTCACGACCTTCCCAACGGAGCAGATCTCATAAGTGCCGGAGATATTGACGGCAACGGAAAGATTGATCTGGTGGTGAGCACAGATGACGGAATATATGTTTACAACTATGGCGTCGAAATGGAGATTCTCTATCGATTGAGAATGAATCCATCCGGGACGGTTATCCGAATGGAGATGTTTGACATTGATGGAGACGGAAAAGACGAAATCTTCCTGAGTGTCCTGTCTTCCAATCATAAAAAGGTTACCTCCTATATATATAAACTGAACGGTCAAAAACTTGAGACCCTTTGGAAAACAGATGGGTTTATCAGGGTAATGGATGGAAAAATTCTATACCAGGAATACTCAAACTCCAAAGGTTATTCAGGTCCCGTAATCCTGATAAATCATCAGGATGGTTTCAGGATGGAGGGTAAGTACAGGGAGTTGAAAGGTTTTAATATTTACGATTTTGTTACACTCAAAGACAAAGAAGGAAGGACTGTCTATCTGTCAATGGATGATAACAATTATCTTAATCTTATAGATAGCAGGGGTGTTGCCGTCTGGCGTAGTGTCGAGAGTATGGGAGGTTTTGTAAGAGAATATACAACAGAGCCTCCTGTGACAGATGGAGACGGGGTTTCCTGGCATGTAAATGACAGGATGGTGACAAGGAATAATGAGGCTGTAGTGATAAAACGAAATCCACTGATAGACAGTGACCTGGGCTATAAGCGCTCTCAGTTACGTATATACAGGTATTCCGGTACTACTGTGGATGAATCGACACTTGTTGACAGGATAAGTGGTAAATTACTTGACTACTCAATTTTTGATGATGATGAGGTGGCGGTCTTGAGCAAACCTCTGCTGGGGATAAAGGCCGGGAATATATTGAGAGGAAAAAGCCCGATGGTGACAATCCTTCAGATATATTCAATAAAGGAGAGGTAGATTGTGCTGACAAATATTCCAGGACATGTAGGCGTGATAATGGATGGCAACGGAAGGTGGGCAAAGTTGAGAGGTCTGCCCAGAGTGGAGGGT
>QIJG01000069.1 GCA_003232715.1 Nitrospirota bacterium | reverse complement strand
CTTGAATATGAAGAGATGGTAATAAAGCGCTATCAGGACTGGAAGCCTGATTACGACCAATACACAAAAGAAGTGCTGGAGGCTATAAGCGGATGAAGTTGAATATGGAGATGCTGACAGGGAGAATCGACGCCATAAGAGCTGCGCTTTCACGTTTAAGAGAACTGAGTGAACTGTCAAGGGAAGAGTTTCTTGAAGACTATAAAAACCCTGCCTCTGCTGAGACGTTTATCCGGCATTGTCTTGAGGCAATATTTGATATCGGAAGACATGTTCTTGCTAAAACAGGCAAGGTCAGGTTGACACATGAATACAAAAACATAGCAAAGGGACTTGGAGAAAGCGGAGTTATATCAAAACCACTCATGTATAAACTCATGGAGATGGCAGGTTATCGTAACAGGATTGTCCACTTTTATCACGAAATCACGGATGAGGAGCTATACGAGATTATTCAGAACGACCTGAAAGATATAGAGCAATTTATTCTGGAAATTGGGGCGTTTCTAAAGAAGCATACGAAGCAATAAAAGCTGTAATTCAACAAATAATGTTCTCCAGGACTTCAAAACAGCTTGCCAGCACTCCTCTGGGATGCTCACCACATAAAAGTGCAAAAAATTCTTGATACTACCAGGCATTATGCCTTTTGTCAGGTTTATTCCTGCCTGCCGGAAGTCAATATTTGCAGGCAATCCAGCCGGATATACACGCCCTGAAAATACACTTCCGGGGCGCAGGTAAAGGGTTTACCAGCTATAGACGGTGTATTAAATTGATATAAATCGGGATACTGTGGCCTGTTGACATTCAGAGACGAAACAACTATAATTTCAAACGACTACTTAGAAACAGAATAGAGGGGGCAATGTCTGAATACGTCTTCATAGACTGTAACCGCATACAGGAGTATGTCTTTGCTTCCAACCGCCTGAAAGAGATATGCAATGCATCGTTATTGCTTTCCTGGATAGAGAATGAAAATGTTCGGGACATAGCTACCAGCTCCAGATGCAAAATCATCCGTGCTGGCGGTGGAGTGGTTATAGTTGAATGTGACAGTTATCAGCAAGCGAAAGACTTTGAAATTAAGGCCGTCAATTCATACAGAGAACATGGAATCTCTGTAACCTCGCAAATCTTTCCTCATTTATCAAGCTCACCTGTAGACTTTTATGAAGAAGTACTAAAGCCGATCTTTATGGAGATGCAGGTGAGAAAAAGCCAGCCATGTGATAATGAACTAATCATCTCATCTATCTTATCGGTACCCTGTGAAAGTTCAGGCATTGGAAACGCTGAAAACGTTGTAGTTCTTCCAGGCAATAAAGAGAGAAGATTCAATAGATCTGAAGCAGAAAAATTTATATTTGACAAGAAAAATCCTGATAACAAGTATTCCGAGGTAGAAAACCAACTCATTGATTATTTTAAATATCCCCTTCCAAAAGATTTTGGTGGTATTGTGAGTTGGAATAATAGGGAAGATATACAGATAAAAGAAGCCGGCACTTCTGAGAAGAGGATCATGGGGATTATCTATGCAGATGTGAACGGACTCGGTAAGTTAACAAAAAATGTAGGAAAAAACAAAGATATTTATGAACTTTTCTCACCTGAACTTACAAAAATAATAAAAGACTCTCTATTTGAATCTTTGAAGGTTGTAATCGAACCTGAAATCAAAGCTAAGCTATCTTCTACTGGTATTACTGCACTACCTGTAAGGGTCCTATATATTGGGGGCGATGACCTTGCTGTGGCTATACAGGGGTGTTTTGCACTGGATGTGGCATCTTCTCTTCTTAATACTTTTGAAAAAAAATCAAAGAAACTTATGGAAACGTTTAAGGATATTCAAGAGTCAGATAATGATCTTCCTGAATACCTTACCATATCGGCAGGTGTAGTTCTTGCCCCCTATAATTATCCCATTCAGAATTTCAACCGCATTGGAAAAGAGCTTGAGAGAAGAGCAAAAGTTTATGGCAGGGTCAGTTCTGATAGTATCAAGCCTTCCCTTATTGACTTCTGTCTTATAAAAAACCAGACCTCCGGTGACTTAAATTCCATAAGAATACGTAGGATGACAAAAACCGATTCTGGAAATGTAGATATTATGCTCTATGGGGGGCCATACACACCTGATGAGATTATTAAACTTACGGAAACATCTCTTGAGCTTATTAGTGATGAATTTCCCATGAACAAACTGAAAGATCTGGCGATTCTGCTGGCGCAAAAAAGAGATGAAGCAAAAAAGGACTATAAACTATGGTATGAACGTTTGAGAGACAAAAATAAAGATTATATAGATACCCTGACTGGAAGATTTTCATTAAATAATGATCTTCCGGTGAAACCGAATATCATCGGGGACTCTACCCCGATAGTAGACATCATAGAGATGATGGAAATTTTCGGTCTGATTGAGGAAGGAGGATAAACTGTATAACATTCAATACAAGATTGAATTCTCTTCTCCCTTTATTATAGCTTCTTCAGTAACAGATCCTGGGAAGTATGATATGGTTTCTCTCCTTTCAGACGGAGTTCCCTATATCCCTGCCTCAAGTGTAAGGGGAAGGGTTAAGGCATCCATCTGGCAACATTGTTATGAAAATAAATACTGGGGGAGCTATGATCTCTGCGATGCTCAATCCAAAGGAGAAGGTAAGTACTGTCAGCCTGATTACGGAAAGGATAACTTCAGTCTTTGCCCTCTTTGTCGCATATTTGGGATACCTGGAGGCGAAATAAAAAGGGGTTTTGACTTCTCAGGAGCTTATGTTACGAAACCATATGATCAAATTTTTAAGAATTTATTCGAATCTACCGGAGATATTTATACACGACGTGCACGGAACAGTATCGACCCCTTATTGAGAAGATCGAGAGAGGATGCACTTTTTTCATCAGGACTGATTGATATGCCGGTTGGTCTTGTGGGGAACATATTAGAAATGTCTGACCATAAACGATATTCTGATGATATACGTTACTTTGATTATTCATTGATTTTACTCTGCCTTAGACTGATAACTGAAATTGGTGGTAACAGGAACAGGGGGCTCGGTCAATGCCGGTTTATCCCTGAAAACGGTTGGAAACCACATATCAATAAACATATAGCCTATTGGAAGAATGCTATAAAGCAGGTGGAGAGAGAATCATGATTTATCCTGTCAGGGCTGAAGTTACTGAAGAAATCTGCCTTTCACAGAGGCAGGGATTTGGAAATCAGTATGAAACTCTTCCTTTTATCCCCGGCAGGATTCTATGGGGAACTGTAGCCTCATTAACAGGTATCAGGCCTCGGGAGCAGCCTGACAAAACTTTCATGAACATCTTTTACTCCGGCAATGTAGTATTTTCCAATCTTTATCCTGAAGACAAAGGCGGCTATAGGACAAAACCAGCACCTCTATCTGCAAGGACATTCAAAAGTGCCCCTGGTTTTAAAAATGACGGGGTTGACTATTCACAAAACGGTTATGCAGATGGTGTGGATGACTGGCTTTTAAGGGGTATTCCCAAGGACATCCTATATGAGGATCATGTAAAACATCAGGGATTTTATTCAGGAAATCCCCCTGCGTGCAATACATTTCATCTATCTTTTAACCAGCTCACACAACATGAAAGGGATAATCTAAGGGGAATTACCAAAGCTGGAAGGCTCTTTTCAAGAATAACGATACCAAAAGGCACTGTCTTTATTGGATATATAAAGTCAAATATAAATGATTTAGATAAGACGTTAGAGGATACACTTAAAAAAACAGGGATAATAGATGGCATTGAAATTCCCATTGGTAGAAGTCCCGGCAGGATTTTTCTGAAGAAAGAGGATGATATTGCCAAGGTTCTGGATGAAAATATCAGTTTTTATCCAGAATACTTCAGCATTAGCTGTTACTCAGATACCATAATACCCGATCCATTCCATAGGTATCTGACTTATGTGCCTGAAACAATTATATCGGATATTGTCAGGGATACGGTTGAATTTTGCAAGCTTGAACGATTTTTTTCATCTAAGAAAGTTATTCATGGCTGGAATGGCGCCTATCAGAGACCCTTGGAAGCAGAGATTGCCATTTCAATGGGCAGTTCTTTTCTCTTTAGATTTGAACTTAAGAGTGATAAAAACCAAAGAGATCTGTTAGCGATATTGAAAAATCTGCAGGCTCATGGATTGGGCTTAAGAAGGCAGGAAGGATTCGGAGAAATCAGGATTAATGACCCATTTCATTTTCAAGCAGGGGTTATGTAATGAATGAACGCTTCCGCAAGAGACTAATAAAAGCAGCTGTTAGGCTGGGGACAAGAAAGTCAATTGAACCTGTCTCAATATTTGCAGAGATCCTGGATAATAACAAAACAAAAGGGGAAGAAATTAAATACTTTCTATCAAAATTTAAGGGGTCTGAAACCAAAACCCAGAATGAGCAATTTATAGAGCTTATTTTCAGAGACGATGATGTTAAACACTGGGCCATGTTTCTTGCACATGAAAATCAGAAGGATGAAAGTGCCTGGAAGAGTGGTATTGTTAAAGAATTTGCTGATAAACTTCCATCATGGTTTGAAAAAGAAAAAAATGAATATACTGATAGCAGATTGGAAGATAAGCTCGGGATTTTTATTAAAAAAACAAGCGATGTTGATATAAATTCCTTTGAATTAAGTCAACATGATTTCATAGGATGGAGAAGGGAAATTTTGAGAAGTATTTTCAGAGATATTTTAAAGGGTATCGCTTTATGAAGAGTCATTATTTTAAAGGTGAGCTTGTTCTTCAAAGTCCACTTCATCTTGGCTCTGGTGAAAAAGGTGATTATATTGATAGTCTTGTCTTACGGGAAATGGATGGAGTTCCTGTAATTTCTGGAACGTCCATCTGTGGCATAATGGCATCCCTTTCAAAGAAAAGACTGAGACTTGAAAAAGTGCCAATAGAGGATATTGACGCTGAACCTGTTTTTAAGGCTCTATTTGGGTCAGCATCAGAAGAAAGGAATGGCAGGAATGAGGGTAGAGAATCAAGACTTATTGTGCATGATGCACGGTTACTTCCTGCTTCAATGGGTACGTCATTTATACAGGATAGAACTTCCGTCAACCGGGAGAGGGGCAGCGCTGAGGATAAACATCTTTTCCATGATGAAGTTGTTTCTTCAAAAAGCAGATTCAGTTTTTCCTGTGTATTTAGAGAAAAAAATGTTATTGATGAAGAAAAAACCCTTCAAGACCATGGCAGGGGACCTGATAAAGAAGCCTTCCACTTATTCCTTGATGTGCTTGAATTAATGGAAAAGGGATGGGCTTCTATCGGGGGGAAGACAGGCACAGGTCATGGAGAATTTACGATTGAGAATTTGAACTGTTTTGTATTCGATAGTTCCAACCCTGATGATGTTTTAAAGTTTGTGCTCGATGGGGTAGACGCCTTGGAACAGATTGATTTAACAAGTTTAAAAGTCAATTTAAAAACCAGTTTCATAAAAACAAGCTGTCTCTCAGGCGATAAGTATCCCGGACCTGAGGTTCTTATTATAAAAGGAGTGCTCAGACCCATTGATCCGATTATGGTAAAAACAGCTTATTCTCTTGAATCAGTCAATTATAAAGGGGCTAAAAAGGAAGAAGAACAGCCAATTGATAAGTTGAGAAATCTTCCAACCTTTAATGACCTAGTATCGGTTGATTCAGGTTTCTGTCTTAATGCAGAAGGGATACCCTATCTTCCAGGGTCTTCAATTAGAGGTTGCCTCCGTTCCCATGCAGAACGGATAGTGAGAACAATGATTTTCGAAAGATTCAAGAATAATGATCATTTTAAAAATGACAGGGACGGTAGATTTACTCTGGAGGCTATCTGGGATTTGGAAAAACTTAAAGCCAAAGGTAAAGAGTTTAAAAAAGCAGCTTTTGATGATGTATATGATAAGGCCTGTATGATCAGCAAACTATTCGGTTTTCCTGCAATGGGTGGAAGAATATACTGTTCTGATGCAGTCCCGATCGATGTAAATAAATTTAAAAACAGACTCAAACTCCTTGACCACGTGGCAATTGACAGATTCACAGGTGGTGCGGCTCACGGCAAGAAATTTAATTCAAGACCTTTCTTCCCATTTTATGAAACAAGCAAATTCCCTGAAAACAACGACTTGCCGGATGATTCAGGAGATATGTGTTTTAAGATAGAAATCCATGACTTTAAATTGTGGCACTTCGGGCTTGTATCATTATTGCTTAAAGACCTCCATAATGGCAGGATCTCAGTAGGTTTTGGGAAGAATAAAGGCTTCGGTAGAGTAAAACTCCTTCCAGGACATACAAGGATGGAAGCAATTACACATAGTAAGGGTGTGCTTTCCGAGATGGCTACTACTCATACTTCAAAGGTTGGAGGATTTTTGTATGTTTCTGAAACAATAAAACCAGATAGGTATTTCTGGATTTCACCTGAAAACGGGATATTGTATGAGGTCGTTAAGAATGCAGTCTCTTCATTCAGTGAAAAAGTCTTGGAATGGACCCCTGAAAATACAATCCCGGAGGCCGAGATAAAGTGAATTTAACTGTAATAGCAGGAATAGTTGATGGAATCTCACTTCAGTCCTGGCTATATAGTGAACCTACCAAAGAACGGCTTACACAGGCAGATAATATCCATGCCCTTATTGAATATGTTCACCGCTATAATTTTGCCGACTTTGACAGATTATTTGCTGACTTAAACAGTAAGCAGATTGCTGAATATGGGCTTAAAGGAAGGATATTCTGGGAGAAAGGACAGATTGAATGGAGAAGGCTTTATGAAGGTGAGTTTTCACTCTTAATATTGATAGAAGATGGTATTTGGGATGAATTCCCGGAAGCATTTAAGCCTGCTCAAGACTTTGATGAAGATATAGATTCTTTTAAAGACAGAAACCTGATGCTCTGGGGAACATATAATGACAAGGAGAAAGCCTACTACGAGCTCAGAGTCGCTGGTTCGAAACCGATTGAATATCCTGATGCCATAATAAAACTTCAGAAAAAATATCCAGTATTAAAGATAAGGGAATATTTCAATAAGCAAAAAGAACCTGTCCTCTGGAGGTTCTTATTTCCTGAGGCTAAGGATACCGAAGAGCTTAAATTGAAGGGAAAAACCGTGGAGGATTAAAATGAAATTCATCTATCCATATAACTTTGTCCCCTGCGAAGATGCAACAAAGAGGGATAAATTTAAACCAACTCATCTATATAATGGGATATCCGGACGCATAGGATACAGACTTAAGACTTTAACGCCCCTTTTTATACCTGATCCTGAGGGAACCACTGTTTACCAACTGGTTAATGAAGCTGAAAAGAAAAAAATCCATAAAGTTATGGACTTCTTTAATGTTAATGGCCGCATATGCCTGCCTCCGACATCAATTAAGGGAATGGTTCGCAATGTGGTGGAAGCAGCAACAAATAGTAGCTTTGGTGTACTATCATCTTATCCATATCCTACGGTTAGAAAGCCACCTGATCAAGCTGAAGCTCTTGTTGTTACAAAGGAAGGGAAAAACAATGGAAGTGGCTGGGACTTTAAGAAGGTTGCTTCTTTTAAAGTAAATAAAGATTGGTGTGGAGAGAGCGAGGGAGACAGCAATTACATACCATATTGTGCTGAAGTGGAATTCAGAGCATCAGGCAGAAATGTTGTTTATATAAAATATGAGAATGAAGGTGAAAGTATAGAGGCGGGGAATAAAACAGAAGGTGCTATTTGTGGAAAAGGACTGCTTTACAGACCTGTCAACCCTATAGAGGGACAGAAATGGTTTCAGGTTATTTGTCACCTTGATGGTGAAAATGCGGATTTAGATTTTTCAAACGTTCAAAAAAGAGAAGATATTGATAACAAGATGATAAGGCAATATATGGAGGCATATCCAGAGGAGAAGTTAAAAAAACATTCTATACTATTTTTCATGAAAAGATTTCATTTTAATAATGAAGCGACATGTGATAAACCTACAATTGGAAGAGTATTAGCCCATAAAATGGCAGAGGATTGTTCTGTAGAAGATCTAATAAAACATTCCACACGATCTGCCCTTTATCCAAAAACTCCAGAACGGCTCTGTCCCGCAACAAGGCTTTTTGGTTGGGTTCCGGAAAAGGAAGGGTCTGAACAGGGCATAGCTGGCCGTGTCAGATTTAAGACGGTGTGGTCTGACGAAAAGCTTGAAGATACCATACTTATACCACTGAAGATACTTGCCAGCCCAAAGCCAAAATATTATCCTTTCTATCTTAAGCCAAAAGACAATAATATCGATCCCAACGAAAAGGCTGCCTATTACACAAAGTCCTCAAAAGAGTGGGCTAAGATAGCGGGTAGCATAAGAGGCAGGAAGTTCTACCTTCACCACCCTGCAGCAATGAAAGATGACTGGCAAACACACATAAGCTACGAGCATGAACATCTTTCAGAGGAAGGGGGAAAAGAGCCTACACGGCCACATATCAACCAGAACTCAACCTGTGCTGTTTTACCGCCAGAGGCTGAGTTCAAGGGAACCATTGAGTTTGAGTCCCTTGATGAATATGAGCTTGGTATGCTTCTCTGGTGTTTGACATTATCAGACAATCCTTGTAAGGCTTCACAGAACCATGCACATAAACTTGGAATGGGAAAAGGAATAGGAATGGGAAGTGTTCAGTTTAGTATTGAAAAGGTTGTTATCGAAAGGCCTGAGAAAAGCTGGTTTGACATTGAAAGTACTGATGTGCAACTTGACTATATTGATAGCGAAACTATAACAGAAAGCAATTTACAGGAATATGTCAGAAAATTCAAGGCATGGCTGGTAACAGGTTCTCCTGAAGGAGAGGATCGAAGCAACAACTTTAAAGAGTTACCATTCATAAAAGATCTTCTTTTGATACTCGAGAAAAACCTTGCAGGTGATACACCTGTTCAATATTATCCGCCCGGAACTTACGCTGATAAAGGATTTAATTATTTTATGGAGCAGAGGGGAAAAAGGCTGCAAAATGAGGAAGAGCCCCTTAAAACCCCCGCAGCAATAAAAAATGGGAATTATCAGGAAGGATAATATGGAAACCCACATCATCACAGTTGGCACCTCACTCTTAACGAATGATGGTCATCAAAGAAATAAAAGAAACAATCAGATAAATGAAGTCAACGGACTAAATGACAAGTGTAACAAGATTGAGGAAGCAATCATTATCGGACAATCACCTACAGCGAATGATATCACTGAAGTTGTACAGCTTCTATCTCAGTTAAACCCGGAAAATGAGATCAATTTAAGACCTCCTGACATCAGACAACCTAAAGGAACTGACAGGCTCCCACAAGAGTTAAGCTATTTATGGATAAGAAAAAGAAATGAATTAAGAACGAAACCTGAATTTCCTGAATTGGTTTATCTCCTTCCATCAGGCACACCCGATTCCAGGTTTTGTGCAGAAGTTGTAAAAAGGTATATAAACAAACATGCCGAACTTAACAAGTACTTCAAAGCAGTCGACATCTGTCCTGTAGAAGGCATAAATGCCTTTGAGGGTATACAATTTAGAGAACAAGGTGTCAAAAATCTTTTTGAGGTTGTTTATAAACTGATTAACTTATTGTCGGAACAATATAAAATTTATCTGAATATAACAGGGGGATATAAGGGAATAGTCCCTTATACCACACTTCAGGGAATGCTGCATCCCTCGGGAAAGGTGACAATCTGCTACCTCTTTGAGAGTTCACAGGAAATTATAAAAATCCCTTCCTACCCCATAGGGGTTGACTTTCACCTCTGGCACAGAAATGCTGTGAGGTTAAAGATGATTTGCGAGTACGGAATAGCGTGCTTCAAGGAAAAGAACCTTGATCCCAAGATAAAGGAGCTTATAAAGGACAATAACCTCGACGCACTCGGAAAGCAACTCGAACAGAAATACATTGAACAATCAAAAGAACAGCCTCTGGAGATCTATTCAAAAGAGATAATCAGAATCATCCTGTATGGTGATTCCAATGCTTCCGAATACATAAAGATACTTGAGGGTATCATTAACAAAGCAGGCGTCAATATCTGGACAGGCGATAAGATTCCCGAGATGGTTGAACATGCAAGGAGGCATCACCACAACCTCCTTGAATTTGCCGAGATGTTTCTCTCCCCTATATTTGCAGAAAATAACACATTCCTCAACATAAAGGAACGATTCTGTCTGATAGCTGCCATCCTTCTGCATGACTGCGGGCACAGTATTGATTATATGGATACTGGAATGGATAGGTTCGGTCTTGTCCCTCTCTTTCCCGGCGAAATACGGAAGTATCACCATCTGCTTGCCCCCCGGCGGCTTGAGGATCCCGATCTGGGGAAAACAATAGGATGGGTGAAAAAAGAATATCTAAAAGAAACAGGGATAGATGAGAAGCTCCATGACGCCGTCATGACGGTATGCCGTTACCATAGAAGGAGCACGCCTTTCAATGATAATGAAAAGGAGTTTAGAAATCCATTTACTGAAGAAACCTTTCCACCTTTGATTAAATATAGGAATAATTTTAAAGATATCGGAGTTGACATCATGAAGGTTGCGGGCATGATACGCCTCATTGACGGATGTGATAATCAGGCCAGCAGGACGGGCACTAAAGAGGATGTAGAAATAACCCTTGAATTGCTGAAGAAGGATTACGAATCCACACACAAACGAGCAGAAGAAACCCTTGAGGCTTATAAGCATGTATGCATTGCCATAAAAGACAATACCGATGATGAGCTAAAAGAAGGCTGTAATTATATAGACTATATAAATATGAAACTTAAGGATGCATACATGGACTTCCGTATTAAATGTCTTGAAACACTGGAGAACACTAAAAACGAAGGAGATAAGACCCTTGCCCGTCTATGGCTTGCTGCTGCTGAACTGGTAGACAGGGCAGACATGAAGCATAAGCAAGATGAGCACTATCTGAAACATCAGTGTGTAGAAAGGGTAATGGTGATCCCTTCAGGAAATTTTAATAGTAATGATAATTTTGAGTTTAATATTGTGTTATACAAAAACGATGAAATTGCTGAAGAATACCTTGACAATGAAAGGAAAGCATTCATCGAAGATGAACTGAAATCCGAGTATAGTGCAATTGAGGAATACCTATTAAATGAATGCAAGCTCAGGATCAGATACTGGTGGGAAGAAGGATATAAGGAGATGAATAGCGGGGGGCAGCCTTTTTATGAATACCATGGATAAGGCAGATTTAAATTTATGCAATACTTCCAACATAATCCAGTCACTGAGCGGTTTTACTTTAATACCACTTGAATTTACGCTCTCCCCTCTTGAAAAAATCCATCTCGGCCCTGACGAGGTTAAGGGCGACAGATGGCGTGGCGGATTCGGGGAGGCACTGAGGAATCTGGCATGTTTTTATAGGTGGGAGGAAACCGAGTGCACTCAGTGTAACCTTACACCAGATTGTTTCTACTTCTTATACTTTGCCACAAACAGACCCCATCCATACATAATGCGTCCCAAGCTCGATTTAAAAAGGGTGTATAATTCAGGGGAAGATATGCAACTCGATATGGTGCTTATAGGTGAGGCAGCAGGGCATGTGGATAAGTTTATAATGACTGTTGAAGAGATGGGCAGAACGGGTATAGG
>QIJG01000093.1 GCA_003232715.1 Nitrospirota bacterium | reverse complement strand
AGCCCCCTGACCCTTGCCATATACCCCGTCCTCTCGGTCACTGAAAAGGCCCCCCTTGCATCAAGGAGATTAAAGGCATGGGAACACTTCAGACAGAATTCGTACGACGGAAGGACAAGGCCATAATCGATCAACCTCTTTGACTCCTTCTCATAATCATCAAAGAGCCTTCTCAGAAGGTCTACATCAGCATAATCAAAATTAAACTTCGAAAACTCCCTGATGATGAAGCTCACCGTACCTTATCCCCTCAGCCCATTGAATATCAAAAACACTGTCAACCCCCTGAATATACATGGCGATCCTCTCGAGTCCATAGGTAATCTCTACAGAGACCGGCCTTAAGTCAATACCGCCAACCTGCTGAAAATATGTAAACTGCGTAATCTCCATTCCGTCAAGCCATACCTCCCAACCAAGTCCCCAGGCCCCGAGTGTGGGAGACTCCCAATCGTCCTCAACAAACCGGATATCATGTTTCGCGGGATCAAGCCCCAGGGCCCTGAGACTCTCAAGATAGACCTCCTGACTGTCAAGCGGAGATGGCTTGAGTATGACCTGATACTGGTAATAGTGTTGAAGCCTGTTGGGGTTTTCACCATAACGTCCATCCGTGGGCCTGCGTGAGGGTTCAACATAGGCCACCCTCCACGGCTCCGGGCCCAGGACACGCAGAAACGTTGCGGGATGAAAGGTCCCTGCCCCCACCTCCACATCATAAGGCTGAAGCAGAAGACAGCCACTGTCAGCCCAGTACTTATTTAATTTCATTATTATTTCCTGAAAATACATGAGGTCACCAAAAGAATTTAAATATAATTCAAGTATATCTCTTTTGTCAATTTGAGGGCATGGCCGGTATCCAGCTATAAAAAGCCTCAATCATGGAAAGGAAGCGATATGATAGACTCTGAACGGTTTTATTAATTGTCTCAAAATAGTGTGGACAAATTATTTTAAAAATCCCTCCCAACCTCCCTTTACCAAAGGGAGGGATCATCCCCCTCTTTGGCAAAGAGGGGCGAGGGGAGATTTTTAGATTGATGTCGGTTCAATTATGAGAGTTGATAATTATCCCGCACTTAATTGCGGGACAGGATGCCGGGACGAGAATGAGTTCAGAGTCTATCATATCGCTTCCAACAACCTTTTCATCGGCTTATAGATCCGGCTTTATATTTTTTGCCGCAAAGGTTATGTTATGCTATAGAGCAAAATTAACCAGAAAACAAATCGGAGGCAAGATGAAGACATTAGCCAAATTTTTCTTAGTCCTGTTAGTAATTGCAGGATGCTCAAAAGCACCTGTCAACAGCAAAGCACCCTCAGACTATATCGCAAAAGTAGACGGCACTTACATTACGCAAAAAGACCTTAAAAAACAGTTTGAAGCCCTGCCTGCTTTCATGAAAAAAATCTATAACAACCCTGAAGGGATGAAGAAACTTACCGATGAACTCGTAAAGAAAGACCTCATCTATCTTGAGGCCAAAAAGCAGGGACTTGACAAGTCGCCGGAATATAAGGAAAAGCTTAAGGAGTTTCAGAAATTAAGTCTGATAAGCATGCTCCTTACAAAAGAGATTGAACAGAAAGTGGGTGTAACGGACAAGGAAATAAAGAAGTATTATGATACTCATCCTGATGAGTTCTCCAAAAACCGGGTAAGGGCAAGTCATATACTTGTAAAGACAAAGAAAGAGGCTGAGAGCCTGTTGAAGAAGCTGAAGGCAGGAGCGAACTTCGCTACCCTCGCTGAAAAAAACTCTATAGACAAGGGCTCGGCAGCCAAGGGTGGCGACCTTGGATTTTTCGGAAGAGGACAGATGGTTCCTGCATTCGAGAAGGCCGTCTTCTCAATGAAAAAAGGCGAGATAAGTGGACCGGTAAAAACCCAATTCGGTTATCATATTATCAAACTGACCGGCCTGAAAAAGGGACAAAAGGTTTCGTATGACAAGGCAAAAGAGAGTTTGTCAAAAAAACTGCTTACGGAAAAACGGCGGGCGGCTTTTGACAGTTACATTGAAAAACTGAAAAAGTCATTTACCGTAAAGATAAACGATAAGAAGCTGAAGGATATAAAATTAGCCGACTAAAGCCGAACGAAGATGACATAAAAAACCGCAATGCCTGCAATCCGGCATTGCGGTTTTTTTCTTCAGCAAATCCCGGCGGATACAGATGAAACAAGGCCTCAATAAATGGTATTATTGTAAGCTTTATGACAACTCATGGTGGAAATATATATCGTCTTTCCGAGACCTTAAGAATATCGGAGAGAAAGGTAGTTGATTTCAGCGCCTCTATTAATCCGTTAGGGGTATCAAAAAAGATAAAGGCCGGGCTGAGAAAAGACCTGAAATACCTCATCAACTACCCGGACCCGGACTGTCACCGCCTTAAACGGCATCTCTCAAGGCACCTCGGCATACCGGACAACAATATAATCTGTGGTAATGGAAGCACTGAGCTGATCTATCTCGTTGTGCGGGGGCTCAGACCACAGAGGGTGTTAATCACTGCCCCCACCTTTTCCGAGTATGAAAGGGCGGTTATAACCTCAGGTAATAATGGAGACAGGACAATCAGATTTTTGCCACTCAGGGAAGAAGCAAATTTCGGGATTGATCCAGAGAGTTTTATAGAGTCCATGCAGGGGTGTCGGATGGCCTTTCTCTGCAACCCGAACAACCCCACAGCACAACTGCTCCCCCAGACGGATATTAAAAGGATCGCCTCTGCAGCAAGAGAACTGAAGTGTTTTCTTGTTGTTGATGAGGCATTCATTGACTTCATACCACAGGAGAGCGTTGTCCCAGCGGTTCCTGAAAATCCCTATCTTATCGTTCTCAGGTCAATGACAAAGTTTTATGCCCTGAGCGGCTTACGCCTTGGATTCGGTATCTTACCGGCTGAAACAGCCGAAAGGCTCAAGGCCCTGAAGGAACCATGGACCGTCAACAGCCTTGCCCAGAGGGCCGGCATTATAGCACTGAAAGACAGGGTTTATAAAGAGGCCACTTTTGAATATATCAGAAAAGAAAAGGATTTTATAGAGAAAGGACTGAAAGGGGCCGGAATCCATTTTTATCCTTCCATGATAAACTTCTATCTCCTGAAACATCAAAGGGCTGAAGAAATTGTCATGGCCCTTCGCAGGAAGGGAATACTCGTAAGGGATTGCAGTAACTTCAGGGGACTTGAGAAAGGATTCTTCCGTATCGCAGTCAAGAGCCACAGGGATAACGCCTTGCTGATTAAGGAACTAAAGAAACTGCTCTAACTCTTTAGCCACGAATTGACACAAATCAAACCAAATTTATCGTGAAACTACAAAATATTTCCTCTCGCCTCAAGATTACTCACGATTTATTCTGTTTCTTATATAGTGAAGCTATATACTCCTCAACTCCACCACTCCTGAACTCCCTGACTCTCTTTTAAGGAATGGTAGTCCCAACGGGAGTCGAACCCGTGTTACCGGCGTGAGAGGCCGGCGTCCTGGACCACTAGACGATGGGACCGTATTTTATAATTGTCAATCTTCAATCAAATGGCTGGGGAGAGAGGATTCGAACCCCTACAAGCAGAGCCAGAGTCTGCTGTCCTGCCATTAGACGACTCCCCAACTTTTCGTGTTACCTTTATATACTAAAGACTAGGGCTCCAGCTTGTCAATCCTTTGCCCACACACAGGAGTTCCCCAAAAGAATCTCAAGCGCTGGAGAAGAGCATCTTCTTGCATATGAAACTTTGACCTCAGACAGACGATTCATCCTGGATGACGCATAAAGATGCTTGTCAGGCCGTCTGCAATGCTGTAGTAATGAAACTCGGGTATCCAAACACCAGTTGCGCCGCTTTCAATTATAAAAAGATAAAAATGTTATAATTATCTGCAAAACTCTAAGAGACAGGACATATGTGATTTTAATGCGAAGTGAACTGAATCGAAACAGGACCCGGAGGGTGATGAGTGAGATCAATGTCACGCCCTTTGTGGATGTAATGCTTGTCCTTTTGATCATCTTTATGGTGGCAGCTCCGCTTATGAAGCAGGGGCTTGATGTGGACCTCCCAAAGGCCGGGGGCAAGGCGCTGCCGGCCCAGGAAAGGATAACGGTCACACTTAAGAAAAACGGCAAGCTTTATTTAAATAACAAGGCAGTCTCAATCCAGGAGATGAGGAGAAGGCTGAAGGCTATCAGCAAGCTGAATCCGAACCTCTACCTCAAGGCAGACAGGCGTGTTCCTTATGGGAAGGTTATGAAGGTGATGGCCGAGATAAAGAATGCCGGGATTGAAAAAGTCGGCTTGATAACAGAGCCAGGGGCAAGGCTCAGATGAGAGAGCCTTCCCTGAAAGAGACGGCCGTCCTGTCACTCATCCTGCATGCCCTTGTTTTCATTACGGCCGTGCTGGTAATAAAAAAGACATCGCTTGTCACCCTTCCCTCTCCATATATGGTCAGGCTTGTAAGTCCTGCAAAGGTTACACCCAAAAAAACAAAGGCCATGGTCAGTAAAGTCAGGACCAGAAAAAAGGTAAAGGCAAGGGTTAAGACTGTCAGGAAAAGCCGGTCTGCCAAGGTGGCCAGGAAGAAGGCAGTGACTATAAAGAAAAAAGCACCGCCGTCTTCCGACGTCGTGACCCTTGAGGAGAGGATTGCCGCCATTAGGGCAAAGAAACGGATCGAGGCGGTTGTTGCACTCAGAAAAATCGTACTGTCGGTCAAAAAACAACAAAAGACAAAAGACATTCAACCGCCTGCAAGGGAAAAGGCAGTCACATCTGAGGGCAATCCCGGAGGTGGAGAGTCTTTAATTGCAGGGTACTATTCGCTTGTGCAGGAGAGGGTCTGGAGTGAATGGGTCTTTCCGGAGTTCAGGACAGGGAAGGGGCTTGAGGCAGTGATTGATATAAAGATTTATAAAAATGGCAGGGTGAAGATACAGGGCATAAAGAAGTCATCGGGGGATCCCCTTTTTGACCGTTCCGTGCTGAGGGCTATCTCCAAGGCATCGCCGCTTCCACCACCTCCGTATGAGCTGGAAATTGCAGTCAGGTTTACCCCATGAATGCAGTAAAGGATAGACGGTATGCGGTATGCAACAGGCTGTTGTTCATCATATTGCTTGCCCTTTGCTGCCTGCTGCCTGTTTTTTTGCCCGCCCCGGCAGAGGCAAGGGTCTATATCGACATAACTTCTCCGGGCTTCAGGCAGATTCCGATTGCAATTTACAAGCTTTCAGGGGCTCCTGCCGGTGGTGAGATTTCAGGCATTATAAAGAATGACCTTCAGTTTTCCGGGGTATTTTCATATGTTGACAGGGATGCATACATAGAGACGCCCCTTCCTGTCTTTGACCCGCAGAACTGGTCTCCCCTTGGTGTTGAAATAGTGGTAAAAGGCTCTGTGACCGTGGATGGCGATGAACTGTCGGCAACGATCTATCTTTATGATGTGGTTGAGGGGAAAAAGCTTTTTCAGAAAGAGTACAGGGCTGTCAGAAAGAACCTCAGACCACTTGCTCATACGATTTCAAATGATGTTTATAAGGCTGTAACAGGTGAGGACGGGGTTTTCAGGTCCCGGATCGCCTTTATCGGAGAAAAGGGCGGGAAGGAAAACATTTATATAGCGGACTGGGATGGCAAGAGGTTAAAGAATACAGGTGTAGGTGGTGACCTGATCCTTGCACCTCACTGGTCCCGCAATGGCAAGAGGCTCATATATTCTGCCGCAAGGGGCAGACAATGGCTTATCTTCCTTTTGGACTTTAAGGAGAAAAAGGAGAGACTCCTGGTGCGGTCCGAGGGGACAAATATTGCCGGTGATTTTTTACCGGATGGCAGTGGTTTTCTCTTTTCTTCATCAAAGGCCGGAACACCGGATATTTACCTGTTTGACCTCAGGACTTTAAAACAAAAGAGGTTGACCCGGTGGAGAGGGATAGAGGTTTCACCCTCTGTTTCGCATGACGGAAAGGAGGTTGCCTTTGTTTCAGACCATGGAGGGTCTCCCCAGGTTTACATTATGAACATTAACGGAAGTGATATAAGAAGGGTTACTTTCAGCGGTAACTATAACACCTCTCCCGTATGGTCACCAAGGGGTGACAGGATTGCCTACAGCGGTCGTATTTATGGAAAAAATCAGATCTTTATTGTCAATCCCGATGGTGCAGATCCCCTGCAACTTACAGAGAGGGGCAATAATGAGGAACCCTCATTTGCTCCAAACGGAAGATACATCACCTTTACCTCCGACCGGGACGGCAGGAAGGGGGTATATATTATGAGGGCCGATGGAGAGGCACAGAAGAGGATAACGGCTAAAGACATGAGGGCCTTTGGTCCGAGATGGTCGCCAGAAAAAATCTTTTAGGAGGATGATTATGAGGAGGTTTTTATTTTTGTTGTTGCTTGTTGGTCTGACTTTTTCCTGTGCGCAGAGAGAGATTACCACACCAGAGCCGGGGAAGGTGATTCCTTCAGAGAAAGTAAAGGCAGAGCAGCCCCGGGAGGAAGCACCCAACATTGTGGGAGAAGAGGAAGTCCCAAAGATTGAGACCACGGAAATCGAAAAAGCCCCTTCGGCGATAAAAGTCTCTGAAAAGGAACAGAAGGATGTTTTGAAGGATATACACTTTGATTTTGACAGATATGACGTTAAGGATGCTGACAAACCGGTCCTTCGTGCAATTGCCGACTGGATGCTTGACAACCCTGCCGACAGGTTGGTGATAGAAGGTAATTGCGATGAAAGGGGTACAAGTGAATACAACCTCGGCCTTGGCGACAGGAGAGCAACGTCAACCAAGGATTACCTTATAACCCTTGGTGTTTCTGCAGATAGGCTGCAGACCGTCAGTTACGGCGAGGAGAAACCGCTCTGTACTGAAAGCAATGAGGCTTGTTGGGCTAAAAACAGGAGGGCACACTTTGTAGTCTTAAAACAGGAGGCGGGTAAATGAAAAGGGGGATTCGTGCAGGGTGGGTGTTGATTAAACGGCTCTGCCCGGGATTGCGCAGTGCTGCCATCCTGAAGCTCTGCGGCGTGGTCCTTCTCATTTCCGGGTGCATAACCGCCGGTAATTCCGAATCTCTCCGCAGTGATGTGAACCAGCTGAAACGGGAGGTTTATGCTCAGAAACGTGAGGTTACAGGACTCAGGAAGGGACTCGGCAGCCTTGAGGGGAAGAGCGCAAAGGGAGTAACCAAAGAGACCCTTGAGGCTATAAGAAACAGTCAGGAGATGCTTTACGACCGGTTAACCGGGTTGAGCAGGAATATCCAGCTTTTGCAGGGCAAGTTTGATGAAAAAAACTATGCTGTGGACAAGGCCCTGTCAGGGAACAAGGCTGAAATGACCGTGCTGAGGTCCAGGGTCGAGGAGATGGCAGGAGAGGTTAAGCAATTGATGGCAAGGGTGCAGGTGCTGGAAAAAAGGTTTAATGCCCTGTCAACGAAGCCGCCTACTGAGAAAAAACCGATAGTGAAACAAGCACCTGTTACTGAAACAGGTGTTTACCGGAAGGCATTGGATACCTTCCGTGGAGGGAAATACAAGGAAGCAAGAAAACAGTTTAAGGATTTTTTTAGGAGATACCCTGATTCAGACCTCTCGGATAATGCGCAGTTCTGGATTGCCGAGTCGTATTACAAGGAGGGAGTTTATGAGGATGCCATCCTTGCCTATGAAACCCTGATAAGGAAGTTCCCGAAAAGTGATAAAGTCCCTGGGGCAATGTTGAAGCAGGCGTATTCTTTTCTGGAGTTAGGCGACAAAAATACTACAAAAGTTATCCTCTCGACACTGAAGGAGAGGTTTCCGAAATCAAAAGAGGCAAAGCTTGCTGAAAAAAAATTACAGGTACTCGACAAAAATGCTCAACAGAAGAAGACCCCCTGAGGGGTAGGAAATGAGCTTATCGGATCGATATCACAGGGTCATCGACTATATGAGGGTTTCTGTTACCGACAGGTGCAATCTCAGGTGCCTCTACTGTATGCCCCGTGATAGCGACCCTGTAGTCTACAAGGAGATCCTGTCCTACGAGGAGATAGCAAGGATTGTCTCTGTTGCGGCTAATCTGGGCGTAAGAAAGATTCGGCTTACAGGCGGTGAGCCCCTTGCCAGAAAGAATATTCAGTATCTGATTAAAAGGCTTGCCGATATGGAAGGTATCGATGAGCTAAGTCTTACCACAAACGGTCTCCTCCTGATGAGGTATGCGGAGGAGATTAAAGAAGCAGGCCTGAACAGGGTGAATATCAGTCTTGACTCCATGTTACCGGAACGTTACAGTGAAATTACCGGCGGAGGGTCTCTGGATCAGGTCCTGCAAGGCATCGAGAGGGCCCATGCTGCAGGGCTCAGGCCGGTAAAGATAAATGTTGTAGTCATAAGGGGAGTAAATGATGACGAAGTTGAGGACTTTGCCCGCCTTACATTAACCACGCCATACCATGTCAGGTTCATTGAGTTTATGCCTGGTTCAACCAATCTGTGGACCATGGAGAGGTGCATCCCTGTTGAGGAGATTAAAGAGAGGATAGAGACCATAGCTCCTGTTACTGCCGTGAAGGAGAGGAGGCATGGACCGGCAAGGTACTACAGGTTTGCAGGTGCAGAGGGAGTAATCGGTTTTATAAGTGCAGTTTCACACCATTTTTGTTCAGATTGTAACCGCCTGCGACTTACTGCCGATGGAACGATAAGACCCTGTCTCTTTTCCGGTACCGCAATTGACCTCAAGAGCGCCATCAGTCTGGGAGCCTCGGATAAAGAGATAGAAAGGCTCTTGAGGCTCTCGGTTGCTGTTAAGCCGGAGGGGCATAAGATAAATCAGGGAGTATACGGGGATTTCATACGGTCAATGTCAAAGATAGGGGGGTAGCCGGGACGAAAATGAGTGAAGAGTCTATCGATCGCTTCCTATCTGAAAAGACCTCCTGATGATAATCAACGATATAGCTTTTCCAGCGCTTGAGATTCTTTTGGGGGAACTTCTGAAAAAACAGCGGATTGACAGAACAGTTTAATTATTAGTATACTATAAGACTTTAGGGCAGGGCCGCTAGCTCAGTCGGAAGAGCACCGCCCTTTTAAGGCGGGTGTGCCGGGTTCGAACCCCGGGCGGCTCACCAGCAACAATCAGTAGTTATTAATTGAAGATAACGTCCCCATCGTCTAGCCTGGCCTAGGACATCGCCCTTTCAAGGCGGTAACACGGGTTCGAATCCCGTTGGGGACGCCAAAAATCCCATTATTCCATCGTTTTTTAAGAAGTTAGCCAAGAGCAGGCATGGTTTTCTGCCAGCGACAAAGCAATCCTCCACTGATGCATTAAGACTAAAAGGCGGGCTATTCTCCGTGGAGGACCTCAACTGCAGGAGACCTGCAAACCCTTCCCTGATATGTATCAAGCTTATTAAATCGCTCCCCTATGTCCCTCAGTATCTCCTGCCTCCCCTTGCCCCACAGCGGCGCTATCAGCATATCGTCAGGGGCTGTTGCAAAGACCCTCTGAAGGACTACCGAGGGTGAAAGCCTCTCAATAAACCTGACTGCAAAGTCGAGATACTCCTCATAATCAAACAGATGAAAGGGGTCTTCCCTGTAAAGCTTCTCCAGCCGGGTATCCTTGATCACCTGAAGCTGGTGTATCTTCAGAAACTCAACGGGCAGCCCGGATATTGCATCCGCCATCTCAAGCATCTCCTCTTCGGTCTCTGTTGGAAAACCGACTATAAGATGGGCACCAATATGAATCCCCTTCCCCCTGGTAAGTTCGATTGCCCTGAGGAATGCTGCATAATCATGCCCCCGGTTGATAAAGTCGAGGGTCCGGTCATAAATGGACTGAAGCCCGTATTCAACAAGGATGAAGTAATCCCTTGAGAGTTCCTCAAGAAGCCTGACCTTTGCCTCATCAACACAGTCCGGCCTCGTGCCTATGGCAAGTCCTATCACATCAGGCCCCTTCAGGGCTTTCCTGTACAGGCGCTCAAGCTCATCCACCGGTGCGTGGGTGTTTGTGTATGGCTGAAAATATACAATAAATTTCTCCGCCCTGTATCTCCTCCTGAGATAAAGTGCGCCATTGCTTATCTGCTCTTTGAGCGGGAGAACCGAGCGGCATGAGGATGGCCTGAAGCTGTCATTATTGCAGTATATACACCCACCATACCCGGCAGTGCCATCCCTGTTAGGACACGTAAACCCTGCATCCACATTCACCTTGTAGACAGTCAGTCCAAAGAGGGATTTTATGTAATGACCGAATGAATTATATCTCTGCATATATTATATTAACAAAATCCCGTGCAGTACGGCTGACGTCCGGGGATTTCAGGATTCCGGAGGCAACAGCCACGGCTGAGGCACCTTGTCTCATAACATCCATAAGGTTATGCAGATTAATCCCCCCTATAGCCACAACAGGGATATCGAGAGACGACACAACATCCCTCAATAGATTGAGTCCCCTGGGAGTGCCTGCATCTTTTGTAGAGGTTTGAAAAACGGGGCCAAAACCGATATAGTCTGCACCATTACGCTGGGCCTCCAGCGCCTGATCCACATTATGGGTGGATATTCCGATAATCTTTTTCCCCATTATCTTTCTTGCTGCCTTTAGTGAAAGGTCATCCTGACCAAGGTGGACCCCATCTGCATCTACTGCAAGGGCTATATCTGCATGGTCATTAACGATTAATACGGCCCTGTATTCATCAGCCAATCTCCTGAGCCTCTCTGCCTGCAAAAACATATCCCTTCTGAAGAGGGCCTTCCCCCTGTATTGTATCCACTTGATGCCGGCATCAAGGACTCTCCTTACCGTCTCCTCAACACTCAGGGCAGAGAGACTTCTCTCTGTTATAAAACAAATACCACCGTAAAGCATGTTTTTACCTGTTATTTCCTGATTAAAGACAGGAGGGGTACCGGATAGCATCTACTGCCCGGACAGGAGGTTCTCAACAAATTTGGTGGTATAGTTGCCACTGAGAAACTCTTCAGACACAAGCACCTTCTGCTGGAACGGAATGGTTGTCCGGATACCCTCTACTATAAACTCTTTCAGGGCACGGCGCATTCGCTGTATCGCCTCTTCACGGTCCTTCCCTGTAACAATAAGCTTTGCTATCAGGGAATCATAATTACTTGGCACTGTCCAGCCACTATAGGCCGCTGTATCCACCCTCACCCCGGGCCCACCGGGCAGATACAGAAAAGTTATCCTGCCGGGAGAAGGCACAAATCTCTTCGGGTCTTCAGCATTTATACGGCATTCAATGGCATGACCGCTTATATTCACCTTACTCTGCCTGAACTCCAATACTGCTCCTTTATTATATCAACCCCTGTAACGGCCTCTGTTACGGGGTGCTCCACCTGAATACGGGTATTTATCTCCATAAAATAAACATTATCTTCAAGGTCAACAATAAACTCCAGTGTCCCGATATTTCTGTACTTAAGGGCCTTTGCCGCCTTTACGGCATACTCCCCTATCTTCTTTCTGAACTTATCCGTAACATTAGGTCCTGGTGATTCTTCGATCAGCTTCTGATGACGTCTCTGGATTGAACAGTCCCTTTCACCAAGATGCACTGTATTGCCCTTGTTATCAGCCATTACCTGAACCTCGATATGGCGCATCTCGGATATGTATTTCTCCAGATAGAGGTCTCCACATCCAAAGGCCGCAAGGGACTCCCTCTGCGCAGTATTAAAGGCATTCTCGATCCCCGCCTCTGCCTCAACAATTCTCATTCCCCTGCCCCCGCCTCCGGCAGATGCCTTAAGTATCACGGGAAATCCGATCTTCCCGGCAAGTTTCAGGGCCGTTGCGGCATTCTTAACCAGACCGTCGCTGCCGGGCACCACAGGCACACCCTTTTTCTTCAGTATATATCTTGCCCTTGCCTTGTCACCCCCAAGACGGATATTTTCAGGTCTTGGGCCGATAAAGGTAATACCGGACTTGCCACAGGCCTCTGCAAACTGAGGATTTTCCGACAAAAATCCGTATCCGGGATGGATGGCCTCAGAGTCTGTTATCTCTGATGCACTCAGTATGGCGGGCGTATGAAGGTAACTCTGCTGCGGATTTGCCGGGCCAATGCAGACGGCCTCGTCGGCAAGCCTCACATGCATGGACTCTTTATCAACATCGGAATAAACTGCAACGGTCTTGATGTCAAGTTCACTGCAGGCACGGATAATACGTACAGCGATCTCTCCACGATTTGCTATCAGGATTTTTTTGAAGAGTTTCATGCCGGCTCTATCAGGAAGAGGGGCTCACCGTATTCTACAGACCGTCCGTTTTCAACCAGTATCCTCACTACTGTCCCTTCCCCCTCACTCTCAATCTCGTTCATCAGTTTCATTGCCTCAATAATACATAAAACATGACCCACCTTAACCCTTGAGCCAATCTTCACAAAGGACTCTGCATCAGGAGAAGGGGCACAGTAGAAGGTACCGACAATCGGAGAAGTAACTGTAACAAGATGGGATGTATCCTCTGCTTCAACCACTGATTCAGAAACCTCAGGTCTTTTCTCCACTACCTCTAACGAGGTCTGTAATTTCTCCCGCCTCAGTTTTACCTTTACTCCCTCCCTTTCAAGCTCAATCTCGGATATATCCGTATCCTTCAGGAGGTCAATAAGTGCCTTTATCTCGTCCAGGTTCATCCCTTCACCCTCTCTATATATTCTCCTGTGCGTGTATCAACCTTGATGATATCTCCCTCGTTTATATGAAACGGGACTTTAACACTTGCCCCTGTCTCAAGTATAGCAGGTTTGCTGCCACCGGAGGCGGTATCTCCCTTAAATCCCGGTTCTGTCTGAGCCACTTTCAGTTCAACAAAATTGGGCAACTCAACTGCAATCGGTTCACCTTTATAGGAAAGGATAGAGACATTCATATTCTCTTTGAGGTATTTTCTGGAATCACCAAGCTGTTCCTCTGTTACAGGAACCTGCTCGTAGGTCCCGGTATCCATAAAATAACAGAGATTATCCTGCTTGTACAGGTACTGCATCTCCTTCTCTTCAAGCTCGGGTTTTGGCACCTTGTCTCCGGAGGAGAATGTCTCTTCAATGATTTTACCCGTTCTGAGACCCTTCATCTTCGTCCTGACAAAGGCACTACCCCTGCCCATCTTGACATGCTGAAAGTCTAGGATCTCATAAGGCTCTCCCCTGAATTCTATCTTTGTGCCCCGCTTGAAATCACTTGTAGAAATCATTGACTTCCTCCATTATTAAATTTTACGTAACCATTCAACCCAGCTTCAGTGATAAAAAAGCTCAATCGTCAGAAGGACAACCTTTTTCATTTTACGAGTTTAAAACCCAACAAATAACTTATATAATCTCAAGCCTCTTCGGCAGACGGGTCAAAACCCTTGAACCCTTCTCACCAATATAAACCATATCCTCTATTCTCACACCGCCCAGACCCGGCATATAAATGCCGGGCTCAATGGTAAAGACCATACCCTGCCCGAGGACATCCTTACTTCTCAATGATATACGAGGAGACTCATGTATATCAAGCCCAACGCCATGGCCGGTACCATGGCCGAAAAAATCTCCAAAGCCCGCCCCTTTAATCAAACTCCTCGCCGCCCTGTCCACTTCCCCCGCACTTACTCCTGCACCGGCTGTCCTGATTGCAGAACGGTTGGCCTTCAGGACAGTATTATATATCTTTATCTTATTTTCAATGTCCGGACCTTTTATCAGAAGGGACCTCGTCATATCAGAAAAATACCCCTCTGCTTCGCCACCCCAGTCAATAACCACGAGGTCTCCTGCCTTAAGCCTTCTATCTGATACCAAGGCATGTGGAAGGACGGCATTTTCTCCTGAGGCCACTATTATATCAAAAGGGATGCGTTGACAGCCCTTCCTCCTGAGCGATTCTTCAAGCCTGAGAGCAACAGCCCGCTCCGTCACACCCTCCTTTACTGCAGGCCTTATCTCAAGAAAGGCCTCTTCTGCCCGCTTTATAGCTTTTTTAATCAGTCTGACTTCTTCCTTCTCCTTCCTGATCCTGAGTGATTCAACCATCTCCTTTATGGGTCTGAGTGCAAAATCCCCTTTAAGGTTATGATAAAGGCTGTAGGGGGCAGTAAATTCAAAGCCGAGGGAAGGTATACTGAGGGCCTTGAGGGTCTTCTTTATCCGGCGCAGCAATGCCCCGGCCGGCACGATAATTTCGCATCCTTTTACTTCCCTGAGCGATTGCTCCCTGTACCTGAAATCCGTAAAGAAGAAGGCATCTTTTTTAGTGATGAGCAGTAACGCTGAAGAACCCCGGAAACCTGTGAGATACCGGATATTTATGATGTTACTCACCAGAAAGGCCTTCAGACGCTTTTCTGAAACTCTTTCCCTTATGCTTTCTATCCTGTCCATGTAAAAGGCATTTATAAATCGGCTGTGGATTTTTGAAAAGAACTTATGCGTTTAAATCAGGTTTTGGCTTTATTTCAGAAGTAAATAAGGTAAAGACCCTGGAATGAGATACAACTAAAACTCCTTTTCTATCTGCGGCACAGTCGTCCTCAGCACATACCTTGCCTTACCGTAATTACCATCAGGCTTCACAACAAGGGCAAGATAATAGTCCTCTGTGATCCTCCGCATTATAATTCCACAAACGTCGGCTATAAGCAAAAACTCCCTGGCCTGCCCAAGTTGCAGATCATGAGATGCCGTCTCAATATCCTTCATCAAGGCTGAGGCCTCAGCAGAAAGGACACTGAAATCAAGCAGCTTCTCCACCACATATTCCTCTACGGGAATACCGTCTGAGGCAAGTATCATTGCTGCTACAGCTCCGTCAACCCTGTCGGTTGTCTCTTTAAGAACTTCTGAAAAATTCATTCCCTCTATTCCTGAGTCCCTCGTAAAAACCTTCAAGCCGCCCGACAAGAGACCCTGTATCCTTTCCTATCATTTTCAGATAATATTTTAACTCTTCCACCCTCTGTCTTACCTTGC